>NZ_JBEXOV010000013.1:0-119118 GCF_040611715.1 Streptomyces sp. NPDC006544
ACAAACGCGACTACATCTTCAACGGCACACTGGCCACCGCAGCCATCGTCATCTGGCTCCGCGACCTCATCAAAGAGCCATCAGACACTGCCTAGCAGGTCCCTCCGACGTACCGTCACCTCGTGTCCAGCAGGAGCGGGAGCGAAGACGGAAGCGCCGCCCCGGCCGTCGTGGCCGTGGTCACGAAGCTCGCGATCGCGGCCGCCTCCACTACCCCTGCGGACGGGCCTTGAGCTTGCCCCAGACGGCTCCGAGCGCGGCGATGTCCTGGTCGTCGAGCCGGTCGTCGAACACCTCGGCCAGGGCTTCGCGGCGGGTGGCGTCGGCCTCGGCGAAGGCCCGGCGGCCGGCCTCCGTGAGGGCGACGCATACGGAGCGGGCGTCCGTCGGGGACGGTATCCGCTCGATCAGGCCCCGGGCCTGGAGCGAGTCGGCGACGCGGGAGACCTGGCTGCGGCTGAGCAGGGTCCTCGCCCCCAGCTCGGAGGGAGCGACCGGCTCGTCCTGAGCGTGGAGCCACAACATCACCTCGAACCACGACAGCGGCAGGTCGTGGCGGCGCGTGAGCGCCTGGTCGACCCTGGCGGTGAGCGTGGTGCCGGCCCAGACCAGGCCGTAGAAAGCGTGGTCGCGGGGGGTGAGGCCGCCCATCCTGAGCTCGTTGTTCGCCATGGGAAAAGAATACCGGGGTTGCGTGCACACGCACACACCATTAATGTGTGTGCGCACGCACAAATCTAGGGAGATTCATCGTGAGCACCAAGACCGTCCTCATCACCGGCACCTCCTCCGGCATCGGCCTGGCCGCCGCGGTCGCCGCCGCCCGGGCCGGGTGGCACACCGTCGCCACCATGCGCGACACCTCCCGCGCCGACGCCCTGACCAAGGCGGCCGCGGCGGCCGGGGTCGCCGATCTCGTCCAGGTCAAGAGGCTGGACGTGACCGACTCGGACTCCGTGACCGCGTGCGTGACCGAGGTCGTCGCCGAGCACGGGCACCTCGACGCCGTCGTGAACAACGCGGGCGCCGGCTTCGTCGGCACCATCGAGCAGCACGGCATGGAGAAGGTGCGGGACGTCATGGAGGTCAACTTCTTCGGCGTCGTCGAGCTCACCCGGACCGCGCTCCCCCACCTGCGCGCCTCGGGCGGCCGCGTCATCACGGTCACGAGCGTCGGCGGGGTGGTGGGCCAGCCGTTCAACGAGTCCTACTGCGCGGCCAAGTTCGCCGTGGAGGGCTTCATGGAGGCCCTCGCCCCGGTCGCCGCGAGCGTCGGCGTCCAGGTGGCCGTCGTCGAACCGGGCGCCGTCTCCAGCGAGTTCGTGAACAACGTCGGGCTCGACCTGCCGGCCCTGCTGGCCGAGGCGGGCCCCTACGCCCCGGCGCTCCAGGGCTACGTCAACCACGTCAGGAAGTCCTACGGCAGCCACAGCGCCCAGACCTCGGAGCAAGCCGCGGCGCCGGTCGTCGAGGCGCTGACCTCCGAGACCGTGCCGCTGCGGATCCAGACCTCCGGGTGGGCCCGCGACTTCGTCGCCGTCAAGCTCGGCGACCTCGACGGCTCGGCCGTCCAGACCACGATGACCGGCTGGCTGCGCTAGAGCACGGGGCAGGGGACGGGACCGGCCGCCGCCCTAGAGCAGCCCCGCCGCGTCCAGCAGGTAGGCCACCATCGGGTCGTAGAAGCGCGGGTCGCGGACGTGGTCGTCCAGGGGGACCGCCACCTGGAGGGTGCCTTCGGCCTCCCCCAGGAAGAGCGCCGGGTCGTTGCTGTCGGCGTAGCCCACCGCGTCCAGGCCGCGCTGGGCCGCGCAGCCCGCCCATCCGTGGTCGGCGACGACCAGATCCGGCTGGGGGCGGCCCCGTGCGGCCAGGCCGTCCAGGATCGCCGCCATCGGTTCCGGCGAATGGGTGTGCCACAGGGTCGCCCCGCGCTCCAGGACCGCGACGTCCGCGAACTGCCACACCGAGCCCTCGTCGGCCACGAGGCCCTGCGGAATCACCACGATCTCGCAGCCGGCCGCGCGCAGGGCGGCGGCGGTGGCGCGGTGGACGTCCAGCAGGCCTCCCGGGTGGCCCGTGGCCAGCAGCACGCTCTGGCGGTCCAGCGCGGCCTTGCGCAGGCGCGCCGCCATGCGGTCCAGACCGGCGACCGTGAGCTCCGGGTCGATGGTGTCCTGGCCGAAGCGGTAGGCGGCGTCGTCCACGACCCCGCAGCGCTCCGCCATCACGGCGAGCACGTCCTGCTCGTCCGTCCAGCGGTCGCCCAGCTCCAGGCCGAGCCAGTAGTGCCGGTCGCCGTTGGCGAGTTTTCGGTAATGGGAGAGGTTGTTGTCGCGCGGGGTCGCGACGTCCCCCGCGATCCGCGTCCGGACCAGGTGGTCGATGAGTTCGGCTCGGTTGGGGACAGGCGTCTCTATCGGCTTCGGCATGCGGCCCATTCTGCCGCCGCCCGCCCGGAGCCGTCCCCTCCATCCCGACCGGCGGACGCGCCGCGTCACCCCGACAGCGCCCCGAAAGCCCCGTGGGCGAGCCGGCGGAGCAGGGATTCCGTCGCCTCCCGGCCGAGCGCGGCCAGGTGCGGGGTGGAGTTCAGCAGGCCGAAGACCGCGTGCACGCAGACCCGTACCTCCGCCTCGCCCACCTCGGGATGCAGTTCCCGTACGGCGTCGACCCACAGTTCGACGTACTGGCGCTGCAGCTGCCGCACGAGCTTGCGGTCGGCCTCGCGCAGCCGGTCGAGCTCCCGGTCGTGGAGGGTGATCAGCGCCCGGTCGTCGAGGGCGAAGTCGATGTGGCCCTCGACGAGGGAGGCAAGGAGGCCGGGCGGGTCACCGGCCGCCTCCTCCACCCGTCGGCGGCCGCCGGTCAGCAGCCGCTCGCTGATGCCGACGAGGAGCTCGGCGAGCATGGCGTCCTTGCCGGCGAAGTGCCGGTAGAGGCCGGGGCCGCTGATGCCCACGGCGGCGCCTATCTCGTCCACGCCGACGCCGTGGAATCCGCGCGCCGCGAAGAGGCGGGCAGCCTCGCTCAGGATCTGCTCGCGACGGGTCGGGGCGGCCGCTCTGGTGCTCATGGGAATCCATTCTAGACAGGGCCGTTAGCGGTCGTTAACCTAAGTCCCACATGCGTTAACGCTCATTAACAAGCGTGCACCGAGCAAGGGAGCTCGACCGATGCAGCAGGCACCAGTGCTGACGAGCGCCGCCGACCCGGCGTCCGATGCCTGGCGGGCCAACGAGGCCGCCCACCGTGAGCTCGCCGGGGGCCTGCGCGCCCGGCTGGAGGCGGCCCGGCTCGGCGGCGGGGAGAAGGCCCGCGCCCGCCACACCGCGCGCGGGAAGCTCCTTCCCCGCGACCGCGTGGACGCCCTCCTCGACCCCGGATCCCCCTTCCTGGAGCTGGCCCCGCTGGCCGCCGAGGACATGTACGGGGGCGCGGCCCCGGCCGCCGGGGTCATCGCGGGCATCGGCCGGGTCAGCGGCCGCGAGTGCGTGATCGTCGCGAACGACGCCACCGTCAAGGGCGGCACGTACTACCCCATGACCGTGAAGAAGCACCTGCGGGCCCAGGAGGTGGCTCTGGAGAATCGTCTCCCCTGCCTCTACCTGGTCGACTCGGGCGGCGCCTTCCTGCCCATGCAGGACGAGGTCTTCCCCGACCGCGACCACTTCGGCCGGATCTTCTACAACCAGGCCCGCATGTCCGGGGCCGGCATCCCGCAGATCGCCGCCGTCCTCGGCTCCTGCACGGCCGGCGGCGCGTACGTGCCCGCCATGAGCGACGAGGCCGTCATCGTGCGCGGGCAGGGCACGATCTTCCTCGGCGGCCCGCCGCTGGTGAAGGCCGCGACCGGCGAGGTCGTCACCGCCGAGGAGCTGGGCGGCGGCGAGGTCCACTCCCGGGTCTCCGGCGTGACCGACCACCTCGCGGAGGACGACGCGCACGCGCTGCGGATCGTGCGGAACATCGTGGCCACCCTTCCCGAGCGCGGGGCCCTGCCCTGGTCCGTCGAGGCTCCCGAGGAGCCCAAGGTGGACCCGTACGGGATGTACGGCGCGGTCCCCGTCGACTCCCGCACCCCCTACGACGCCCGCGAGATCATCGCCCGGCTGGTGGACGGATCCCGCTTCCAGGAGTTCAAGGCGGAGTTCGGGCAGACCCTGGTGACCGGCTTCGCCCGCATCCACGGCCACCCGGTCGGCATCGTCGCCAACAACGGCATCCTCTTCTCCGAGTCCGCCCAGAAGGGCGCGCACTTCATCGAGCTGTGCGACCAGCGCGGCATCCCGCTGCTCTTCCTGCAGAACATCTCCGGCTTCATGGTCGGCCGGGACTACGAGGCCGGCGGCATCGCCAAGCACGGCGCCAAGATGGTCACGGCCGTGGCCTGCACGCGGGTCCCCAAACTGACCGTGGTGGTCGGCGGCTCCTACGGCGCGGGCAACTACTCGATGTGCGGGCGTGCCTATTCGCCGCGCTTCCTGTGGATGTGGCCCAACGCCAAGATCTCGGTGATGGGCGGCGAGCAGGCCGCGTCCGTCCTGGCCACGGTCAAGCGCGACCAGATCGAGGGCGCCGGCCAGGAGTGGCCGGCCGAGGACGAGGAGGCCTTCAAGGCCCCGGTCCGGGCGCAGTACGAGGCCCAGGGCAATGCCTACTACGCCACCGCGCGGCTCTGGGACGACGGGGTCATCGACCCGCTGGAGACCCGGCAGGTGCTGGGACTGGCCCTGACCGCGTGCGCGAACGCCCCCCTGGACCAAAAGGATCAAGCGCAGCCCGGCTTCGGCATCTTCCGTATGTGACGTGAGGACCTCACTGATGTTCAGCACTGTTCTGGTCGCCAACCGGGGCGAGATCGCGGTACGGGTCATCCGCACGCTGCGCGAGCTCGGCGTCCGGTCCGTCGCCGTCTTCAGCGACGCGGACGCGGACTCCCGGCACGTACGGGAGGCCGACACGGCCGTCCGGATCGGCCCGGCGGCGGCCGCCGAGAGTTACCTGTCCGTGGAGCGGCTCCTGGACGCCGCCCGGCGCACGGGCGCCGAGGCCGTCCACCCCGGCTACGGCTTCCTCGCGGAGAACGCGGCCTTCGCGGCGGCGTGCGCCGAGGCGGGCCTGGCGTTCATCGGGCCGCCGGCCTCGGCGATCTCCCTGATGGGGGACAAGATCCGGGCCAAGGAGACCGTGAAGGCCGCCGGCGTGCCGGTGGTCCCGGGCTCCTCCGGGAGCGGGCTCTCCGACGCCGAACTGGTCTCCGCGGCCGAGAAGATCGGCATGCCGGTGCTGCTGAAGCCCTCGGCGGGCGGCGGCGGCAAGGGCATGCGTCTGGTGCGCGACGCGTCGGCGCTGGGCGAGGAGATCGCGTCGGCCCGCCGCGAGGCGCGGTCCTCCTTCGGTGACGACACGCTGCTCGTGGAGCGGTGGGTGGACCGGCCGCGGCACATCGAGATCCAGGTGCTGGCGGACGCCCACGGGAACGTGGTGCACCTCGGCGAGCGCGAGTGCTCGCTCCAGCGGCGCCACCAGAAGGTGATCGAGGAGGCCCCGTCGGTCCTGCTCACCCCCGAACTGCGGGCGTCGATGGGCGCGGCGGCGGTCGAGGCGGCGCGCTCGTGCGGGTACGTCGGCGCGGGCACGGTGGAGTTCATCGTGCCGGGCGGCGACCCGTCCTCGTACTACTTCATGGAGATGAACACCCGGCTCCAGGTGGAGCACCCGGTGACCGAGCTGATCACCGGGCTGGACCTGGTGGAGCAGCAGCTCCGGGTGGCGGCGGGCGCCGAACTGGGCTTCGGCCAGTCGGACGTCGTCCTGACGGGGCACGCGATCGAGGCCCGGGTCTGCGCGGAGGACCCGGCGCGCGGGTTCCTGCCCTCCGGGGGGATGGTGCTGGCGCTGTCCGAGCCGTCCGGGAAGTCCGTCCGCACCGACTCCGGGCTGACGGCCGGGGTGGACACCGGATCGACGTACGACCCGATGCTGTCGAAGGTGATCGCGTACGGTCCCGACCGGGCGGCGGCGCTGCGCGTGCTCCGTGGGGCGTTGGCGGACACCGTGATCCTGGGTGTCCAGACCAACACGGGCTTCCTGCGGAGGCTGCTGGCGCACCCGGACGTGGTGTCCGGCAACCTGGACACCGGGCTGGTGGAGCGCGACCTGTCGTCCCTCCTCCCTGACGGCGTCCCGCCGGAGGTGTACGCGGCGGCTGCCCTGCTGGCCCAGGCTCCTCTCCCCCACCCCGCCCCTTCCCGCGGTGCCGCGTTCGCGGCTGGGCCGCGTGGTGGGGATCTGCCCGGACCCGCGTCGGCGGGGCCGGACGGTGCCGCCTGGGTCGACCCGTTCAGCGCCGCCAACGGCTGGCGGCTCGGCGGCACGCCCGCCTGGACGGTGCACCACTTCCGTCTCCCGGGCCAGGACCCGGTCACGGTCCGCACCCGTCCCTCCGGCTGCGACACGGAGCTGCTCCTCCTGCCCGCGGACGACGGCGACGCCGGAGCGAGTTCAGCCGCACCGGCCCGCGGGCGCATCGTCACCCGTACCGCCGGCCGCGTCACGGTCGAACTCGACGGCGTCACCCACACCTTCAGCCACGCCGACTCCCCGGAGGGGACCTGGCTCGGCCGCGACGGCGACTCCTGGCACGTCCAGGACCACGACCCCGTCACCGCCGCGCTCACCGGCCGCGGCCACGCAGGGGCCGACACCCTGGCCGCTCCGATGCCCGGCACCGTCACCATCGTCAAGGTCGCGGTCGGCGACAAGGTGGTCGCCGGTCAGAGCCTGCTCGTGGTCGAGGCGATGAAGATGGAGCACGTCATCTCCGCCCCGCACTCCGGCACCGTCACCGAGCTCGACGTCTCCCCCGGCGCCACCGTCGCCATGGACCAGGTCCTGGCCGTGGTCACCCCGGACGAGGAAGAAGAGGAGGTGGCCAAGTGAACGGGCTGCCCATGACCGTCCCCGCACCCGGGCTCCCCGCCCGCGTCCGCATCCACGAGGTCGGTGCCCGCGACGGCCTGCAGAACGAGAAGTCGGCCGTCCCCACCGACGTCAAGGCCGAGTTCATCCACCGGCTGGCCGCCGCCGGGCTCACCACGATCGAGGCCACCAGCTTCGTCCACCCCAAGTGGGTCCCCCAACTGGCGGACGCCGAAGAGCTGTTCCCGCAGGTCCAGGACCTGACCGGAGTCAGTCTCCCGGTCCTCGTCCCCAACGAGCGCGGCCTCGACCGCGCGCTCGCGCTCGGTGCCACCCGCATCGCCGTGTTCGGTTCGGCCACCGAGACCTTCGCCTCGCGCAACCTCAACCGCACCGTCGCCGAGTCCCTCGCCATGTTCGAGCCCGTCGTGGCCCGGGCGAAGGAGCAGGGGGCCCACGTGCGCGGCTACCTCTCCATGTGCTTCGGCGACCCCTGGGAGGGCCCCGTCCCGATCCACCAGGTGGTCGGCGTGGCCAAGGCCCTGCTCGACCTCGGCTGTGACGAGCTGAGCCTCGGCGACACCATCGGCGTCGCCACCCCCGGGCACGTCCGGGCCCTCCTGGGCGGGCTGGGCGAGGAGGGTGTGGGCACCGACCTGATCGGTGTGCACTTCCACGACACCTACGGCCAGGCCCTGTCCAACACCCTCGCCGCGCTCCAGCACGGCGTGACCACCGTCGACGCCTCCGCGGGCGGCCTCGGCGGATGCCCGTACGCGAAGAGCGCCACCGGCAATCTCGCGACCGAGGACCTCGTGTGGATGCTCGACGGGCTCGGCGTCGAGACCGGGGTCGATCTGGCCGTCCTCACCGCCACGAGCGTGTGGATGGCCGAGCAGTTGGGCCGCCCCAGCCCCTCCCGTACCGTCCGCGCCCTGTCCCCCAAGGAGTAACGAAGACCATGGCCCTCGACCACCGGCTCACCCCCGAGCACGAGGAACTCCGCCGCACCGTCGAGGCGTTCGCGCACGACGTCGTGGCGCCGAAGATCGGCGACCTGTACGAGCGGCACGAGTTCCCGTACGAGATCGTCCGCGAGATGGGCCGCATGGGCCTGTTCGGCCTGCCCTTCCCGGAGGAGTACGGCGGCATGGGCGGCGACTACCTCGCCCTCGGCATCGCCCTGGAGGAGCTGGCGCGCGTCGACTCCTCGGTCGCCATCACCCTGGAGGCGGGCGTCTCGCTGGGCGCGATGCCCCTCTACCTCTTCGGCAGCGAGGAGCAGAAGCGGGAGTGGCTGCCGAAGATGTGCTCGGGCGAGGTCCTGGGCGCGTTCGGCCTGACCGAGCCCGGCGCGGGCAGCGACGCGGGCGGCACCCGCACCACCGCGGTCCGCGAGGGCGACGAGTGGGTGATCAACGGCTCGAAGTGCTTCATCACCAACTCCGGTACGGACATCACCGGTCTGGTCACCGTCACGGCCGTGACGGGCCGCAAGGCGGACGGCCGCCCGGAGATCTCCTCGATCATCGTCCCGTCCGGCACCCCCGGCTTCACCGTGGCCGCCCCCTACTCCAAGGTCGGCTGGAACTCCTCGGACACCCGCGAGCTGTCCTTCGACGGCGTACGGGTCCCCCTCGCCAACCTGGTCGGCCAGGAAGGCCGCGGCTACGCCCAGTTCCTGCGGATCCTCGACGAGGGCCGCATCGCCATCTCGGCGCTCGCGACCGGGCTGGCGCAGGGCTGCGTGGACGAGTCCGTGAAGTACGCCAAAGAGCGGCACGCCTTCGGCAAGGCGATCGGCGACAACCAGGCGATCCAGTTCAAGCTGGCGGACATGGAGATGCGCGCCCACATGGCCCGGATCGGCTGGCGCGACGCGGCCTCCCGGCTGGTGGCCGGGGAGCCGTTCAAGAAGGAGGCGGCCATCGCGAAGCTGTACTCCTCGACGGTGGCCGTGGACAACGCGCGCGATGCCACGCAGATCCACGGCGGATACGGATTCATGAACGAGTACCCGGTGGCGCGGATGTGGCGGGACTCGAAGATCCTCGAGATCGGCGAGGGCACGAGCGAGGTCCAGCGCATGCTCATCGCCCGTGAACTGGGGCTCCCGAGCTAGTCGGGCACCGGACGGGCGAGGACGGGGGGCCCGGTTCATTAGGGCCCCCTTACCAATTCGAGCCAAGGTTAGGCTAACCTTCCTAGCGAACGGCCCGACGGCCGCCCGGCACGCACGAAAGCGGACATCGACATGCCCAAGTCCCGTTCCTCCCTCCTCACGCGCCGCGGTCTCATCGCGGCCGGCGGCGCTCTCGGCCTCGTCGCCGCGCTCACCGCCTGCGGCGGCAACGACACCGCGAAGGACGAGTCGGGCAGCAAGGGCGCCGCGGCCTCGGGCCCCTGGAGCTTCAAGGACGACCTCGGCAAGGACCTGACCGCCAAGTCCACGCCGAAGAACATCGTCGCCTTCACCGGCACCGCCGCCGCGCTGTACGACTACGGCGTCAACGTCAAGGGCGTCTTCGGCCCGACGAAGACCGCCGACGGCAAGGCCGACGTCCAGGCCGGCTCGATGGACATCTCCAAGGTCGAGATCCTGGGCAACGTCTACGACGAGTTCAACGTCGAGAAGTACGCGGCGCTCCAGCCCGACCTGCTGGTCACCAACACCTGGGACGGCACGTACTGGTACGTGCCGGAGGCCTCCAAGGACAAGATCCTCAAGCTCGCCCCGGCCGCCGCCGTCGGCGTGGGCGGCGAGGTCTCGATGGACAAGGCCCTGGCCCGCACCGCGGACCTCGCCAAGTCCCTGGGCGCCGACATGAACGCCAAGAAGGCGGTCGACGGCAAGGCCCGCTTCGACGCGGCCTCCGCGAAGCTCCGCGAGGCCACCCGGGCGAACCCGGGCATCAAGGTGCTCGTCGGTTCCGGCTCCGCCGACCTGTTCTACGTCTCCACCCCGGGCACCTCCGCCGACCTGAAGTACTTCCAGTCGCTCGGAGTCGAGTTCGTCTCCCCGGAGAAGACCGACGAGGGCGGCTTCTTCGAGAGCCTCAGCTGGGAGAACGCCGGCAAGTACAAGGCCGACGTCGTCCTCCTCGACAACCGCACCGGCACCCTGCAGCCGGCCGAGCTGAAGGCCAAGCCGACCTGGGCCGAACTGCCCGCCGTCAAGGCGGACCAGATCACCCCCCGCGTGACCGAGCCGATCTACTCGTACGAGAAGTGCGCGCAGATCCTGGAGGACCTCGCGAAGTCCATCCAGAACGCCAAGAAGGTCAGCTGACCTCAGACCGTCCGGCCCCCGGCGCCTCCGCGAGGCGCCGGGGCCTTCTGCCTGGACCGCCGCCGCACCGCAATCCCCAGGGGGGATCCTCCGCATGACCGCCACCGCGCCCGAAGCCGTCGAAGCGGGCGGGACCGCCGAAACGGGCACCGCCGCCGACAACGCCGAACACACCGAAGCCGTCCCGGCCACCCCGCACTTCCGGTTCTTCGAGCTCGAGGTGCTGCGTACGCGCCGCCTCGGCCGGTCCTTCCTGCGGATCACCTTCGGCGGCGAGTCCCTCGCGGAGTTCCGTTCGGGCGGTTACGACCAGAGCCTCTCCCTCTTCCTGCCGCCCGCCGGCCGTGAGCACACGGCGCTGCCGTCCACGGACGAGGACACCTGGTTCGCCAACTGGCGCGGGATGCCGGACGGGGAACGCCCGGTGATGCGCTCGTACACGGTGCGCGCGCAGCGGCGGACCTCCGGGGGCGCGGACGAGGTCGACATCGACTTCGTCCTGCACGGGGACTCCTCCCCGGCCTCCTTCTGGGCGGGCCGCGCCGTCACCGGCCGCCGGATCATGGCCATCGGGCCGGCCGTCGCGGAGAACAAGTCCGTACGCTTCCAGCCGCCGGCCGCCACCGACGCGATCCTGATGTACGCGGACGAGACCGCCCTGCCGGCGGCCGCCGCGATCCTGGACCGGCTCGCCCGGGGCACCCGGGTCAAGGCCTGGTTCGAGGTCCCCCACGAGGACGACCGGCTGGACCTGCCGACGCTCGCCCACGCCGACATCACCTGGGTGGTGCGGGCGCGGGGAGCGGGCCGGGAACGCACCGAGCAGCTGCTGGACGTGCTGCGGTCGGCCGAACTGCCCCCCGCCGAAGCCCCGTACGGCTGGATAGCGGGCGAGTCCGCGACGATCCGGGCGGTGCGCAGGCACTTCGTGCAGGAGTTCGGCGTCGACCGGCGGGCGGTGCGGTTCACCGGTTACTGGCGGCTCGGCGTGAGCGAGGAGGAGCTCCTCGCGGAGGCGTACGCGGGCCGGGCGCCCAGCGAGGACCCGGCGGCGGCGCTCTAACGGCGCCGCTCCACCACCGTCGGGCTCCAAGTCCCGCGTGGCCGAAACCATTTGACGAGGGCCCCGGCGTTGGCCGGGGCCCCTCTGCATTTGGCGTCAAACTAAGGTTAGGCTAACCTAAGCATCACACCCCACGCCCCGCTCCCCCCTGCCCGGAGGAAAGTTGATGCGTCAGCATCTGCTCAACGAGACGACCGCGGACCTCTACCGGCGTTCCGTCACCGAGGGCGTCGCGCGCGTCGCGGCCAAACTCGCCACGACGGAACGGCCCCACACCGGCATGTCCGTCGACGCACTCGCCCCGGTCATCGACGGCATCGACCTCGACTCCCCGCTCGAAGACGCGGCCGCCGCCCTCGACGAGCTGGAGGACGTCTACCTCCGCGACGCCGTCTACTTCCACCACCCGCGCTACCTCGGCCACCTCAACTGCCCGGTGGTCATCCCGGCCGTCCTCGGCGAGGCCGTCCTGTCGGCCGTCAACTCCTCGCTCGACACCTGGGACCAGTCCATCGGCGGCACGCTCATCGAGCGCCGCCTCGTCGACTGGACCGCGCAGCGCATCGGCCTCGGTCCCGGCGCGGACGGCATCTTCACCTCCGGCGGCAGCCAGTCGAACTTCCACGCGCTGCTCCTGGCCCGCGACGAGGCGTGCCGCGTGGTCATGAGGCACGCGGCGGACGCGGGCCGCGAACTTCCCAAATCCGAAGTCCTCCCGAAACTGCGCATCTTCACCTCCGAGGCGAGCCACTTCAGCGTGAAGAAGTCGGCCGCGATGCTCGGACTCGGCTACGAGGCCGTCATCGCCGTCCCCGTCGACCGCCACCGCCGCATGGACACCTCGGTCCTCGCCCTGGAACTGGAGAACTGCGCCCGCGAGGGCCTCTTCCCCATGGCGGTCGTCGCCACCGCCGGCACCACCGACTTCGGGTCCATCGACCCGCTCCCCGAGATCGCCCGCCTCGCCGCCGAGCACTCCGCGTGGATGCACGTGGACGCGGCGTACGGGTGCGGTCTGCTGGTCTCCCCCACCCGCCGGCACCTTCTCGACGGCATCGAGCTGGCCGACTCCGTGACGGTCGACTACCACAAGTCCTTCTTCCAGCCGGTCAGTTCCAGCGCCCTGCTGGTCCGCGACCGCGACACGATGAAGCACGCCACGTACCACGCGGACTACCTCAATCCCCGCCGGATGGCGGAGGAGCGGATCCCCAATCAGGTCGACAAGTCGATCCAGACCACGCGCCGCTTCGACGCGCTCAAGCTCTGGATGACCCTGCGCGTCATGGGTGCCGACGGCATCGGCTCGCTCTTCGACGAGGTCATCGACCTGGCCGCGGCCGGGTGGGACCTCATCGCGGCCGATCCCCGCTTCGAGGTCGTCGTCGAGCCGCAGATCTCCACCCTCGTCTTCCGCTACGTGCCGCGCCCCGCAGGTGCGCAGGTGCCCGCCGGCCTCGTCGACGAGGCCAACCTGCACGCCCGCAAGGCCCTGTTCGCCTCCGGTGAGGCCGTGGTGGCCGGCACCAAGGTGGACGGGAGGCAGTACCTGAAGTTCACCCTCCTCAATCCGCAGACCACGACGGCCGACATCGCCGCCGTACTCGACCTCCTCGCCGTACACGCCGAACAGTTCCTGGGAGAGTCCCTTGTCGTCCACTCGTGAGCCCCGCGACTTCATCGGAATCGGCCTCGGTCCCTTCAACCTGGGACTCGCGTGCCTGACCGCTCCGATCGACGAGCTCGACGGCCTCTTCATCGAGTCGAAGCCGCACTTCGAGTGGCACGCCGGCATGTTCCTGGACGGCGCGCACCTGCAGACGCCGTTCATGTCGGACCTGGTGACCCTCGCCGACCCGACCTCGCCCTTCTCCTTCCTGAACTACTTGAAGGACAAGGACCGGCTGTACTCCTTCTACATCCGCGAGAGCGTCTACCCGCTGCGGACCGAGTACAACGACTACTGCCGCTGGGCCGCCGACCGCCTCGACAACGTCCTGTACTCCACCTCGGTCACCGAGGTCACCTACGACGAGACGGCCGGGCTCTACGAGGTCCACACCGACCAGGGCGAGACCCACCTGGCCCGCCGCCTGGTCCTGGGCACCGGCACCCCGCCGTACGTCCCGGCGGCGTGCGCGCGGGCCGGCGGCGACTTCGTCCACAACTCCGCCTACATGCGGAACAAGGCGGAGCTGCAGCGCAAGAAGTCGATCACTCTGGTGGGCTCCGGCCAGAGCGCGGCCGAGATCTACTACGACCTGCTGGCCGAGATCGACGTACACGGCTACCAGCTCAACTGGGTCACCCGCTCCCCGCGCTTCTTCCCGCTGGAGTACACCAAGCTGACGCTGGAGATGACCTCCCCCGAGTACGTGGACTACTTCCACGCGCTCCCGGAGGACACCCGCTACCGCCTGGAGACCCAGCAGAAGAACCTCTTCAAGGGCATCGACGGCGAGCTCATCAACGCCATCTTCGACCTGCTCTACCAGAAGAGGGTCTCCTCGCCCGGCCCGGTCACCACCACCCTGCTGACCAACACCTCGCTGAACTCCGCCGCGTACGACACCACCACCGGCGCGTACACGCTCGGGCTGCGCCAGGAGGAGCAGGAGCGCGACTTCTCCCTCGCCACCGAGGGCCTGGTCCTGGCGACGGGCTACCAGTACCGGCTCCCCGAGTTCCTGGCCCCCGTCCGCGACCGGTTGAACTTCGACGGCCGGGGCCGCCCCGACGCGGCGCGCAACTACAGCATCGACACCACCGGCCGCGGCGTGTTCCTCCAGAACGGCACGGTCCACAACCACTCGATCACCTCGCCCGACCTGGGCATGGCCGCGTACCGCAACGCGTACATCATCGGGGAGCTGCTCGGCCGCGAGTACTACAAGGTCGAGAAGTCCATCGCGTTCCAGCAGTTCGCAGCCCCGGAAGGCACCCTCGCATGAGCTCCACCACCGACGTCCTGTTCACCCGCACCGATCCGGCCGTGGGCACCTTCTCGGTCCGCCCCCTGGACCCCTTCGCCGACGCCGAGCTGCTGCACGGCTGGGTCACGCACCCCAAGGCCGCGTTCTGGATGATGCAGGAGGCCTCGCTGCCCGACGTCGAGCGCGAGTACGTGCGCATCGCCGCCCACGCGCACCACGATGCCTTCATGGGCCTCCACGAGGGCCGCCCCGCCTTCCTGATGGAGCGGTACGACCCGAGCGAGCTGGAGCTGGTAGGCCTGTACGACGCCCGGCCCGGGGACGTCGGCATGCACTTCCTGGTCGCACCCAGCGACACCCCCCTGCACGGGTTCACCCGCGCGGTCATCACCACCGTCATGGCGGCCCTCTTCGCCGACCCGGCGACGCGCCGTGTCGTCGTGGAACCCGACGTGCACAACAAGGCCGTCCACGCGCTGAACGAGGCCGTCGGCTTCGTGCCCGACGGCCCGGTCACCAAGCCGGAGAAGGAAGCCCTGCTGAGCTTCTGCACCCGCGAGCAGTTCGAAGCCGCCACCGGCCTGACGGGAGAGTCGATATGAGCCTCGCCGACGCCGTTTCCCACCTCTCCCCCGAGCTGTGGGACCGCGCCAACCGCGCCCTGGTCCGCAAGGCCCTGGCGGAGTTCTCGCACGAGCGGCTGCTGACCCCGGCGCCGCTGGGCGACTCGCGCTACTCGGTCCTGAGCGACGACGGCTCCGTCGAGTACCGCTTCACGGCGGCCCTGCACTCCCTCGACCACTGGGCGGTGGACGAGGCCTCCGTCACCCGCCACCGGGACGGCGCCGAGCTGCCCCTGGACGCCATCGACTTCCACATCGAGCTGCGCGAAGCCCTGGGCCTGAGCGCGGAGGTCCTGCCGGTCTACCTGGAGGAGATCTCTTCCACCCTGGCCGGCTCGGGCTTCAAGTACACGAAGCCGCAGATCCCCTCCGCCGTCCTCTCGAAGTCCTCCTTCCAGGACATCGAGACCGGCATGACCGAGGGCCACCCCTGCTTCGTCGCCAACAACGGCCGCCTCGGCTTCGGCGTGCACGAGTACCTCTCGTACGCCCCCGAGACGGCGAGCCCGGTCCACCTGGTGTGGGTGGCGGCCCGCAAGGACGTCTCCACCTTCACGGCGGGCTCGGGCCTGGACCACGACTCCTTCATGCGGGCGGAGCTGGGCGAGGCCGCCGTCGAGGGGTTCGAGGCGCGGCTGAAGGCCCTGGACCTGGACCCGGCGGACTACCACTTCTTCCCGGTGCACCCCTGGCAGTGGTGGAACAAGATCACGGTCACCTTCGCCGCCGAGATCGCGGGCCGCCGCCTGGTCCTGCTGGGCGAGGGCTCGGACGCCTACCTCGCACAGCAGTCGATCCGTACGTTCTTCAACACCAGCGCCCCCGAGAAGCACTACGTCAAAACGGCGATCTCGGTCCTCAACATGGGCTTCATGCGCGGCCTCTCCGCGGCGTACATGGAAGCCACCCCGGCCATCAACGACTGGCTCCACCAGCTGATCCAGTCGGACTCCGTCCTGCGGTCCGTGGACTTCTCGATCATCCGCGAGCGCGCGGCGATCGGCTACCACCACCGCCAGTACGAGCGCGCCACCGACCGGTACTCCCCGTACCGCAAGATGCTCGCCGCCCTGTGGCGCGAGTCCCCGGTGGCCTCCCTCGAGGGCGACGAGCGGCTCGCGACGATGGCCTCGCTCCTGCACGTGGACTCCGAGGGGGCGTCCTTCGTCGGCGCCCTCATCGAGGAGTCGGGCCTCACCCCGGCCGAGTGGCTGCGCTCGTACCTGCGCGCCTACCTGGTCCCGCTCCTGCACTGCTTCTACCAGTACGACCTCGCGTACATGCCGCACGGCGAGAACACGATCCTCGTCATCGAGCACGGCGTGGTGAAGCGGGCGATCTTCAAGGACATCGCCGAGGAGATCGTGGTCATGGACCCGGACGCGGTCCTGCCGCCGGCCGTGGAGCGGGTCCGGGCGGACATCCCGGAGGACATGAAGCTGCTGTCGGTCTTCACGGACGTCTTCGACTGCTTCTTCCGCTTCCTCGGCTCGATCCTGGCCGAGGAGGGCATCTGCGAGGAGGACACCTTCTGGCGGGCCGTGGCCGACTGCGGCCACGCCTACCAGGAGTCGATGCCGCAGCTCGCGGAGCGCTTCGAGCGGTACGACCTGTTCGCGCCGGAGTTCCAGCTGTCCTGCCTCAACCGCCTCCAGCTGCGCAACAACCGGCAGATGGTCGACCTCGCCGACCCGGCCGCGGCCCTGCAGCTGGTCGGCACCCTCAAGAACCCCGTCGCGCCCTTCGCGCGACGGTGAACAGCGGCGGGGCGGTGTCGACACGGTCCCTCGACACCGCCCCGGCGCCCGCTACGACCAGGGCACGTCCGGCGCCCGGTGGTAGTTGACGTCCTGGGATCGAAGGCGCGGGCCCTGGGCCCCCAGGCGCAGCCGGTACGCGGCCCAGTCGCGCGCGCCCGCCGGGGCCCAGCCGAGCTCCGCGAGGCCCAGCACCCGCGGGAAGGCCATGTACTCCAGGTCCTGCCGCGTCGCGACCGTCTCCGTCCACAGCGGGGCCTCCACGCCCAGGACCGCGGACTCCGGGACGCCGTCCAGGTAGCTGCCCGGGTCCCAGTCGTAGGCCTTGCGCACCGGCACGTACCCGGCCCAGGCCAGTCCCGGCTTCGTCGTCCTGTCGTACTTCATGTCCAGGTACAGCCGGTCCGCCGGCGACAGGATCAGCGGGTGGCCCGCCTTCGCCGCGGCGGCCACCGCCGCCTTCTCCGGGGCCGCGGTGGCATCGCGGCCCCAGTAGTGGAGCACGGCCCCCGGGGCCGGCCGCGCCGTCGCCAGCTGGTGCCAGGCGATCACCTTCTTGCCGTGCCCGGCGACGACCCGCTGCGCCCGGTCCATGAAGGCCGCGTACCGCTCCGCAGGGGTGGCGGCCGCCTCGTCGCCGCCGATGTGGAGGTAGCGGCCCGGCGTCAGCTCCGCGACTTCCCCGAGGACCTGGTCGACGAACTCGTACGTCCGCTCCTTGTCCACGCACAGCGAGCTGAAGCCGACCTTGGTCCCCGTGTACCGCTCGGGCGCCTTGCCGTCGCAGTTCAGCTCCGTGTAGGAGGCGAGCGCGGCGTTCACGTGCCCCGGCATGTCGATCTCCGGGACCACCTCCACGAACCGCTCCGCCGCGTAGGCCACCAGGTCCCGGTACTGGTCCTTCGTCCAGTAGCCGCCGGGCCCGCCGCCGACCTCGCCGGTGCCCCCGTACTCCGCGAGCCGCGGCCAGGAGTCCACCGCCAGGCGCCACCCCTGGTCGTCGGTCAGGTGCAGGTGCAGGGTGTTGACCTTGTACTGCGCGAGTTGGTCGACGTACCGCTTGACCTGCTCCACCGGAAAGAAGTGACGGGCCACGTCCAGCATCGCCCCGCGGTACGCGAAGCGCGGCGCGTCGGTGACCGTCCCGCCGGGGACCTCGCCCGGACCGGAGACCGGCAGCAGCTGGCGCAGCGTCTGCCCCGCGTGGAAGAGCCCGGCGGGCGTGCGGGCGGTGAGGGTGACGCCGTCGGGACGGGACTCCAGCCGGTACCCCTCCTCGGCTGCCCCGCCCGCCCCGCCGCCCGCCTTGCCGCCCGCCCCGTCGCCCGCCTTGCCGCCCGCCTTGCCGCCCGCCCCGTCGCCCGGCCCGCCGGCCTCCCCCTCGAGGCGCAGCCGGATCCCGTCGCCGCCGGCGCCGTCCACCACGGGCAACGGCAGTCCGCTGGAGCCGCGGAGCTGCTCGGCGAGGAGCTCGCCGACCCTGCGGACCTCCTCGCCGCCCGCCCCGCCGGTACGGATGACCGTGCCCGGTCCGACGGCGTAGCCGGGGCCTTCGGCCCGTGCGGAGATTGGCGCGGGCAGGAGGCGGTCGTAGGCGGCGAGAGCGGCGGGACGCTCGTCACCGGGCCGGGCGTCGGCGCCGCGGGCGGGTGTGGTGCAGGAGGCGGCCGCGGGGACGACGGCGAGGGCAAGGACGGCGGCGAGCGCGCATCGCGGAACTCTCATGCGCCCAGGTATAGGCCAGCGGGGCCCACAAGGCCGGTGCGAGAATCGAAGGATGGCGGAAATCATCCAGAAGGACGGCACGTGGACCTTCGACGGGGACGCGGTGCGCATCGTGCCGGGCCGCGACAAGGGGGTGGGGCTGCTGCGCCAGACACTGGGCGAAGTGGTCGTGCCGCTGCGCGCACTGGCCGGTGTCTCCCATGAACCCGGTCGCAAGGCGGGCCGGTTGCGCCTGCGCCTGCGCGACGGCGCCGATCCGCTGCTGCAAGTGACCGGCGGGCGGCTGCCCGAGGCCTCCGATCCCTACCGGCTGACCGTGGAGCCGGACCGGTCCGGGGTGGCGGAGTACTTCGTGGCCGAGGTGCGCAACGCCCTGCTGCTCGACCAGGTCGATCCGGGGCCGGTGGACTCCTACCTCCTGCCGGGACCCGCCGTGCCGATCACGGTCGGCGCGGGCGACGGGACGGTGGCCTTCGACGGGGACCGGGTCACCCTGGAGTGGAACTGGACGACGGAGGAGGCCAAACGCTCCGGCGGTGCGCGCGCGTTCCGGATCGGGGACGTGCGGTCGGTCGAGTGGACCCCGTCGAGGGGGCTGGACAACGGGTGGATCCGCTTCGGCATGGCCGGGTCGGCGCAGGCCGCCGCCCCGAAGTACGACCCGTACACGGTGGAGCTCTTCGGTTTCAAGAAGGATCCGCTGATGGCGCTGGTCGCGGCGGCCGTCGCGGTGCGCATGCCCCATCCGGCGGCGCCCGGGACCGCGCCGGACACGGACCCGGGCATCGGCACGGCCACGGGCACGGCGGCTCCGTCGACGCCCGCCCCGGAGGGCGGTTCCGGGAGCGCCCTGGCGGCCGACCGCTCGGCGGACCACGACGCCCTGCTGCGGCGGCTGCGCGAGCTGGGGGATCTGCACCGGTCCGGGATCCTCACGGCGGAGGAGTTCACCACGGCGAAAGCAGCGGTTTTGGGACGTTTCTGATCACCATCGACCGGAATTAACCCTTCCTCTGGTCCATACCAGCGTCATCCTGCCCGATTTCGGGCAGGATCTTTGCGTTCCGCGGCTCATACCGTCAATATCGACGAATGCCCGACCGCCGCCCGTCGCACGACGACCTCGTCGACCACTTGGTGCGCAGCTCCTCGCTCCAGCGGGGCGAAGCCGCCCGAGTCGTGCTCGACGTGCTCGCGTACTTCGACGAGACGACCGAGGAGTTCGTCCGCCGCCGCCACCGTGAGCTCCAGTCCGGGGGCGCGGTCAACGCGGACATCTTCGAACGCATCGCGGCGGAACTGCCGCACCGCGCCGTGGCGCCGCCGGAGCTCTCGCTCCGGCAGCTGCGCCGCATCGTCTACGGCTGAGCGCGGCCGGACCCCGGTCGGGGGCAGGGCGCGGCAGGCAGTGGCAGTGGCAGTGGCAGTGGCAGTGGCAGTGGCAGTGGCAAGGACAACCGAAGCTTCAGGAGGGGTAATACCGTATGTGCGGAATCGTGGGGTACATCGGCAAGCGTGACGTGGCACCGCTGCTGCTGGAGGGCCTTCAGCGACTGGAGTACCGCGGCTACGACTCCGCGGGCATCGTCGTCAACAGCCCGAAGTCCGCGGCCCTGAAGGTCGTCAAGGCCAAGGGACGCGTCCGCGAGCTGGAGTCCCGGGTACCCAAGCGCTTCGCCGGGACCACCGGTATCGCCCACACCCGCTGGGCCACCCACGGCGCCCCGAGCGACATCAACTCCCACCCGCACCTGGACGCCGAGAACAAGGTCGCGGTGGTCCACAACGGCATCGTCGACAACGCCTCCGAGCTGCGCGCCAAGCTGGAGGCCGACGGCGTCGTCTTCCTCTCGGAGACCGACACCGAGGTGCTCGTCCACCTCATCGCCCGCGCCCAGGCCGACACCCTGGAGGAGAAGGTCCGCGAGGCGCTGAAGGTCGTCGAGGGCACCTACGGCATCGCCGTCATGCACGCCGACTTCGCCGACCGCATCGTGGTGGCCCGCAACGGCTCCCCGGTCGTCCTCGGCATCGGCGAGAAGGAGATGTTCGTCGCCTCGGACATCGCCGCGCTCGTCGCCCACACCCGCCAGATCGTCACCCTGGACGACGGCGAGATGGCGACCCTGAAGGCGGACGACTTCCGGACGTACACCACCTCCGGCACGACGACCACCGCCACGCCCGAGACCGTGGAGTGGGAGGCCGCCTCGTACGACATGGGCGGCCACGACACCTACATGCACAAGGAGATCACCGAGCAGGTCGACGCCGTCGACCGCGTGCTGCGCGGCCGGATCGACGACCGTTTCAACACCGTCCACCTGGGCGGCCTGAACCTGGACCCGCGCGAGGCGCGCGGCATCCGCCGGGTCAAGATCCTGGGCTGCGGCACCTCCTACCACGCCGGAATGATCGGTGCGGGCCTCATCGAGGGCCTGGCCCGCATCCCCGCCGACGCCGAGCCGGCCTCGGAGTTCCGCTACCGCAACCCGGTCGTGGACCCCGACACCCTCTACATCGCGGTCTCCCAGTCCGGTGAGACGTACGACGTGCTCGCGGCCGTGCAGGAACTCAAGCGCAAGGGCGCCCGCGTCCTCGGCGTGGTCAACGTGGTCGGCTCCGCGATCGCCCGCGCGGCCGACGGCGGTGTGTACGTGCACGCCGGCCCCGAGGTCTGCGTCGTCTCCACCAAGTGCTTCACCAACACGGTCGTGGCCTTCGCGCTGCTCGCCGTGCACCTGGGCCGCATCCGCGACCTGTCCGTCACCGACGGCAAGCGGATCATCGACGGCCTGCGCAAGCTGCCCGCGCAGATCCAGGAGATCCTGGACGGCGAGGAAGACATCAAGAAGCTGGCCGCCGAGTACGCCGAGGCCAAGTCGATGATGTTCATCGGCCGCGTCCGCGGCTACCCCGTCGCCCTGGAGGCCTCCCTCAAGCTCAAGGAGATCTCCTACATCCACGCCGAGGCCTACCCCGCCTCCGAGCTCAAGCACGGTCCGCTCGCGCTCATCGAGCCGTCGCTGCCGACGGTCGCGATCGTCCCGAACGACGACCTGCTGGAGAAGAACCGCGCGGCGCTGGAGGAGATCAAGGCCCGCAGCGGCCGGATCCTGGCGGTCGCCCACAGCAAGCAGGAGAAGGCCGACCACACCATCCTCGTGCCCAAGAACGAGGACGAGCTGGACCCGATCCTGATGGGCATCCCGCTGCAGCTGCTCGCGTACCACACGGCCCTGGCCCTGGGCCGGGACATCGACAAGCCGCGCAACCTGGCGAAGTCCGTCACCGTCGAATAGCCGGACCGCGGCCGGGCACCCGCCGCGCGCCGGGCCCGACGGCCGCACACACGAAAAGACCCCCGGGGATCCTCCGGGGGTCTTTTCACACGGGCGCGCTCTCACACGTCGGTGCGCCCGCGCCCGCGCCGTCAGCCCGCGCCGTCAGCCCGCGCCGTCAGCTCGCGGTGACCGCCCCGCGCGAGCCCCTGCCGAGCGCCATCGGCCAGCTCGCCAGAGCCGCGGTGGCTCCGTACCAGGCCAGCAGCCCGGAGAGGGCCGCCACCCAGCCGGCCGCCTTGGTCAGTCCTCCGCTCTCGGCGAAGGTGCCGATCGCCAGGAGCAGGAGGGAGAGGGTGAGCAGGCCGTACACGCCCTGTCCGAACAGACCGCCCGACCCGGCGGCCGTGAGGGACAGCGCGAGCAGGGCGAACAGGACGAGGAAGAGTCCGGCCGCGTGCGGCGAAACCTTTCCGTCGGCGCCGTTGGCCCAGGTGAACCAGAAGGCGCCCAGGCCGGCGAACGCCGTGCCGTTGAAGCCGTCGCCGCCCCGGAATTCGAGGACTCCGAGGACGAACAGGGCGAGGCCGCCGAGGAAGGTCGCGAGCGACACGGAGTCGGCCACGGTCACACCGTCGATGATCCCCGTGTGGCCGATACCGAACGCGAGAAGGGTGAGACCCAGGGCCATGTGCCCGAGGGTCGAAGTCGAGGCCGTGCTTCCCGCAGAGACACCATTGTCCACGGCGGGCTCCCTTCGATCTGCAGTTGTTTGCTGCGTCCCAGCAGCATTTATCTACCCCTTACAACGGGGTTCACAACCACACAATCGACATACGGTCGGTTACGGGATGACAACAACCGGTCGCTGGGCCCGCTTGGCCAGCCGGCCCGCCACCGATCCGAAGATCCGGCCGACGATCCCGTGCGTGGAGCCGACCACGATGGCGTCCGCCGAGTACTCCCGGCCGACCTCCTCCAGCTCGTGGCAGATGTCCCCGCCCCGTTCGACCAGGATCCACGGCACCTCGGAGAGGTAGTCCGCGCACGCGAGCTCCAGGCCCAGCACCTCGGTGCGGTGGTCCGGCACGTCCACGAAGACCGGAGGCTCGCAGCCGGCCCACACGGTGGTGGGCAGCCGGTTGGCGACGTGGACGATGATCAGTCCGGATCCCGAGCGGCGGGCCATACCGATCGCATACGCGAGGGCGCGCTCACTGGAAGTGGATCCGTCGAAGCCCACCACGACGCCGTGCCGGAAGGCCGGGTCGCAGGGATGACGTGGTTGTTCCACCGCGCGCAGGTCGGCCGACGCAGGGTCGGCGAGGCGTTTGCGCTTGCGGTCCGCGGGTTCGGAGAATTCGTGACCGGCCATGGATGTCTCGGCGGAGAGGTCCTCAGGGGAAGGGACAAGGCGGCGGGGCGGCAGTAGGCGGAAGCGACGATTCGAACAGTGACGTTTCTGGAAATGGCGACTCAGTGTGACCGAGGTCTGCCCGGGAAGCATCTTCCCAAGCCCGTACCCCCAGGGTACGGCGACACTCCTGTGCTGCCCAGGGCTTGCCGCCCCTGGAGAGCGTCCAAGGGAGCATGCCGCAGCGGCGCCCCCTTGGCAATGGCCGCTGCCCCCTACAGCCAGTGACGAGCAACCCCCGCCCAAGGCACGTGCACCCGTGCGCGCAGTGACCGAGCCGCGCCGCCCGCCGTTGGACAGGAGTCCGACCGTCCAGGAAGAGCCCGCAGGGAGCACGCCGTGCCCGGTCATCCGGTTCACCCCGTCCAGCCCGCTCAGTCGCCCGCTCGGCCGACGCAGTCCGTCCACCTCCCCCCGCCCGCGCTTCACCCGTCCGTGCAATCCGCGAAGCACTCCCACGAGGACCCCGCGGGTGACGTGGTGCGCTGGGCCGCCTTCAGCTGCCTGCTCGTCCCCGTGGTCCTCGTCGTCTACGGCACCTCCTTCGGCGGGGCGGCGGTGGCCACGCTCGGCCTGGCCGCCGTCACGGCCGCCTGCCGGGTGCTGCTGCGCCACTCGGAGAAGGCGGCGCGGAGCATGATGCCGGTCCGCTCCGAGGACCGAATGCCGCCCGCCCAGCGTGGCCGGCATTCGCGCGCCGGGGCCGGATCCCACCGCGGATGTCAGGGTTCCGGCGGGATGTCCCCTCACGACTGACGGTTTCGCACATCCACACCCGCATGTTTTCAGCCAACTTCCCGGCAGGTCACCCCCCTTGCCGGAATGTCCCCCCACCCCCCTCACCCTCTGCGACCCCCATGCCGGAGGGGGCCTTTGACCCTATGGGTACTGGCCATGGCCGGACAGCACGCTTCCCACGCGGCTGGCGGAGTGGAACGCTTCCTGATCGAATGCTTTTCGCCAAGTTGCCAAGTCGACATAGCGCTGCGTGCTGAACTTGTCACGCCGACACCACGGGACGCAGTAGATTCGATCATGTATTTACGGCGGGGGATCCACGTGCAAGGCCGAGGGGAAACGTGCAGGTGCGACCAGACCAAGGAGTCGCGACACCCAAGGGGGGCTTAGCGCCATGAGCCAGGATTCCACCGCCGTCATCGCGGACGGCAGGAAGCTCGCGGGGCGTCGCCGCAGGGAGATCGTCGCGGTGCTGCTCTTCAGCGGCGGGCCGATCTTCGAGAGCTCCATTCCACTTTCCGTGTTCGGCATTGACCGGCAGGACGCGGGAGTTCCACGCTATCGACTGCTCGTGTGCGCCGGGGAGGACGGTCCGCTGCGGACCACCGGCGGACTCGAACTGACCGCGCCGTACGGGTTGGAGGCGATCGCCCGGGCGGGCACGGTCGTCGTTCCCGCGTGGCGTTCCATCACTTCCCCGCCGCCGCCGGAGGCGCTCGACGCGCTGCGTCTGGCGCACGAGGAGGGGGCCCGGATCGTCGGACTGTGCACGGGGGCCTTCGTGCTCGCCGCCGCCGGTCTGCTGGACGGCCGGCCCGCGACGACGCACTGGATGTACGCGCCGACGCTGGCCAAGCGCTACCCGTCCGTCCACGTCGATCCGCGCGAGCTGTTCGTCGACGACGGCGACGTGCTGACGTCAGCGGGCACCGCGGCCGGAATTGATCTGTGCCTGCACATCGTGCGCACGGACCACGGCAGCGAGGCGGCCGGGGCCCTGGCCCGCAGGCTCGTCGTTCCGCCGCGCCGCACGGGTGGCCAGGAGCGCTATCTCGACCGGTCACTGCCGGAGGAGATCGGCGCCGACCCGCTGGCCGAGGTCGTCGCCTGGGCGCTGGAACACCTCCACGAGCAGTTCGACGTGGAGACGCTGGCGGCGCGCGCCTACATGAGCAGGCGCACGTTCGACCGGCGGTTCCGCTCGCTCACCGGCAGCGCACCGCTCCAGTGGCTGATCACCCAGCGGGTGCTCCAGGCACAGCGGCTGCTCGAGACCTCCGACTACTCGGTCGACGAGGTCGCCGGACGCTGCGGGTTCCGCTCGCCCGTCGCCCTGCGCGGGCACTTCCGCCGGCAGCTGGGGTCCTCTCCGGCCGCCTACCGCTCGGCCTACCGGGCCAGGCGCCCGCAGGCGCCGGACGTGGCCCAGGTGACCCAGCTGTCGGATTCACCGGTTCCGCACCAGCGCGCTCCTCAGCCCCAGCGGGCCGCGGCGGCGCTGGCCGCCGCCGGTCCCACGGTCACGGAGCTCTACTCCCCCGGCCGGGTCCTGCGCGAGCACGCGTAGCACCGCGAGGGCACTGCTCGGAGGAGGTCCCCCGCATCGGCGGTCACCGATGCGGGGGACCTTCCGCATAAGGTGGGCGCATGAACGATCGCATGGTGTGGATCGACTGCGAGATGACCGGGCTCTCGTTGACGGACGACGCACTTATCGAGGTGGCCGCACTGGTCACCGACTCGGAGCTCAACGTGCTCGGCGAAGGCGTGGACATCGTGATCCGCCCGCCGGACGCGGCCCTGGAGACCATGCCCGACGTGGTGCGCGAGATGCACACCTCGTCCGGCCTGCTCGAAGAGCTGGCCGGCGGGACCACCCTCGCGGATGCCGAGGCGCAGGTCCTGGCCTACGTACGGGAACACGTGAAGGAACCCCGCAAGGCCCCGCTCTGCGGAAACACGGTCGGCACCGACCGCGGTTTCCTACTGCGCGACATGGCCGCACTGGAGGGGTACCTGCACTACCGGATCGTGGACGTGTCCTCGATCAAGGAGCTGGCGCGCCGCTGGTACCCGCGCGCGTACTTCAACAGCCCCCCGAAGAACGGCAACCACCGGGCGCTCGCGGACATCAAGGAGTCCATCGCCGAGCTGCGCTACTACCGGGAGGCGGTCTTCGTGCCGCAGCCCGGACCGGACTCGGACACGGCGCGCACCATCGCCGCCAAGCACGTGGTCCCCGGCGCGTAGTACCCACCGGAGGGCGGCGCGGCGAAAGGGGGGAGCGAGCACCCTCCCGGACCCTGTACGCTTTTCTTCGGCCGGTCGGTTTTCCGACCGGACATGGTGGGTGTAGCTCAGTTGGTAGAGCACCTGGTTGTGGTCCAGGTGGCCGCGGGTTCAAGTCCCGTCACTCACCCTGCGAGAGGGCCTCGTTCCGCGGAAGCGGAGCGGGGCCCTTCGCCTTTCCCCCGGGTTTCCCCCGGTGCTCCCTTTTCGTACGGTGCTTCGCCGCCCCGCCCCGGGCTGCGAAGCTCCAGAAGAGGCTCACGAGGACTCCCGGACCACCAGCTCTGTCGGGACCACCACGGCCGTGTCCCCTTCCTCTCCCGCTATCCGCGCGAGCAGCAGCCGCGCCATGGTCCGGCCCATCTCCTCGACCGGCTGGCGCACGCTGGTCAGCGGCGGGTCCATGTGCCGGGCGATCACCGAGTCGTCGAAGCCGACCAGGGCCACGTCCTGCGGGATCCGGCGGCCGGCCGCGCGCAGCTCGCGGCGGGCGCCGGCCGCCATCACGTCGGAGGCGGCGAAGACCGCGTCGAGGCCGGGGCGGCGCTCCAGCAGCGCGCGCATCGCCCGGCGGCCGCCCTCCTCGGTGAAGTCCCCGTCCGCGATCAGCAGCTCGTCGGCGGGATGCCCGGCGTCCGTCAGGGCCTGCCGGTAGCCGTCGAGGCGGCACCGGGCGCCGTACACGTCGAGCGGTCCGGTGATGGTGGCTATCGTGCTCCGGCCCCGGTCCAGGAGGTGGCGTACCGCCCCCGCCGCGCCCGCGAGGTTGTCGGAGTCCACCCAGGGCAGCGTCTCGGCGGCGGAGCGGCGCCCGCTGAGGACGGTCGGGATGCCCAGCTCCTCCAGCAGCTCGGGCAGCGGGTCCTGGGCGTGGACGGAGACGAGGAGCACCCCGTCGACCCGGTGGCCGGAAAGGTACTGCGCGAGGCGGCGGCGCTCCCGCTCGTTCCCGGCCAGGGTCAGGACGAGCTGGACGTCGGTCTCGGCGAGGGTGGCGCCGACTCCGCGCACGACGTCGGAGAAGTACGGCTCGGTGAAGAAGCGGGCTTCGGGCTCGGGGACGACGAGCGCGATGGCGTCGTTGCGGTTGGCGGCCAGCGCGCGGGCGGCCCGGTTGGGCACGTAGCCGAGCTCGGACACGGCGGCCTCGACGGCGGCCCGCGTGTGCCCGCTGACCTTCGACGAACCGTTGATCACCCGAGAGACCGTGCCGCGGCCGACTCCGGCGCGTGCCGCGACCTCCTCCAGCGTCGGCCGTCCCCCACTGCGCGTCTGCCCGCTCATGTCGTCCTCCCGGTCGTGAATCTACCCCCGCACCCCCGCTCGGGCGCCACCCTTGCGCGGGCCCGGCCGGGACCGGCGGCCCGAGGCGCCGACGCGTCAGGCGCGGAAGGCGTCGGCGTGGTCCGCGGACCAGGTGGCGAAGGTGCGGGGCGCATGGCCGGTGAGCCGTTCGACCGCGTCGCTGAGGTCCACCGGGAGGCCGTCGGTGGAGGCCCAGAAGTCGAGCAGGGCTTCGGCGTACGGACCCGGTATGTATCCGTCGACCTCGGCCTTCCACTGCTCGCGGGAGACGGTTTCGAAGGGTATGGGACGGCCGACCACCTCGCCCAGTATGTCCAGTTGGGCCGTGAAGGTCAGCGACTGCGGGCCGGTGAGGGTGTACGCGCGCCCACCGAGCGACGGGTCGGTGAGGACGGCCAGGGCGGCCTCGGCGATGTCGGCTTCGTGGACCGGGTCACAGAAGGAGCCCGGATAGGGCAGGTGGACGGGCCGGCCGGACTTCAGCGGCCAGGCCCAGGCGAGGGCATTGCTCGCGAAGGACCCGGGGCGCAGCAACGTCGTGCGCAGCGGGGATCCGAGAAGGGCCTGCTCGACCGCGAGGTGGGAGGCGGCGAGCGGGCTGTCGGCGGCCCCGGGGCCGAGCACCGAGGAGGAGGACAGGAGCACCACGTGCTCGACGCCCGCGGCGACGGCCTCCTTGACGAAGGCGTCGACGGCGGCGGACTCGGCGTAGAGGAAGACGGAGCGGATCCCGGCGAGGGCGCCGGGGAACGTGGCGGGATCGGTGAGGTCGCAGTGGACGGTCCCGGGTTTGTCCGGCTCGCGGGAAGCGAGGCGGTGGGGTACGCCGCGGGCGCCGAGCAGGGCGGAGAGGCCGCGGGCGACGGCGCCGCGGCCGCCGGTGACGAGGATCTCGGGGGTCTGTGACATGAGAGGTGCTCCCTGTTCCTGATGAGTAGACTAGGTACGTGACGCAGACTCTGCGTTACACATTCTCTGCGTCACACAGATAAATTTGGAGCACGGAGAGCCCGATGTCAACCGATAACCCTCGTTCGAGTGATGAGTGGACCCGCGCCGAGCTGCTCGCACGCATCGTCACCGAGAGCCAGCGGCACTACGCCGACTACACGCTCTTCAATCTGGCCATGGCCGACCACGTCGGCCTGCACCCCACCGACATGCAGTGCGTCGCCCTGCTCGACATGGAGCCGGAGCCGGTCAGCACCGGCGACATCGCCCGTCTCACCGGCCTGACGTCCGGCTCGGCCACCCGGCTCGTCGACCGCATGGTCAAGGCCGGCATCGTCGAGCGCCACGCCGACCCGAAGGACCGGCGACGCTCCCTCGTCGCCCTCGCACCCGCCGCCCGCGACCGGATCGGCGCCGCCTGGGAGACCCCCGGCCGCGCTTTCGGGGCCGTGCTCCAGAGCTACTCGGACGCCGAGCTCACGGTCATCGCCGACTACCTGCACCGCGCCGCCGAAGTCGGCCGCGCCCAGGCGAAGCGGCTGAACTCGGGCTCGGACGAGGACACCGCCTGACCCCTGGACGGTGCCCGCCCCCGAGGCCGTCCCGCGCGGGGCCGGTGCTCAGCCCGGCGAGGACCCCATCGCCGTCAGCGCCTTCGTCAGGTCCTCGGCGTTCATGACCGGAGCGACCTCGACCTCGGCGTTGAACTGCGTGAACAGGTCCGCCACCAGCGGCGGCAGCTGCGCGCTGTCCTGCAGGTCGAAGACGATCCACCAGGACCGGACGCCTTCGTGGAGGCCGAAGTAGGCGGCCTCCGGCTTCACGGCTGCCATGAAGTCCTTCATCGCCGCCGTGAGGGCGCCGCTCTTGATGCCCTCGTTCGTGGCGGCCGTGTCGAGATGGGCCCTGAGCATGACTCTCATGCGTGGCTCCTTTCGTCACGGCCACCCTGAGCGGGGGCGCGGACGGCGGCAACATCTCCGCCTCCGTCCGGGCGGGCACGGCTCCGGGCGACTGCGCCGGGCGCGTGCGGATTCCCGCGCGGACACCGCCGGCCCCGCGCCGGGGTCATCGACATAGGGGCGTAACCGGGCGCGCGGCGCGCCCCCGGCCGTTTCCCCTCACGCCGGCCGCCCTTCAGGTGCCCCGTCCCTTGCGCCGGCTGCGCCGCCCCTCGCCCCGCAGGCCCTGCGCCCGCCCGTCCAGCGCGATCCACACCCGGACCTCGGTACCGCCGAGCACCGAACGCCCCAGCCGCACGTCGCCGCCCGTCGACTCCGCGACCCGCCGCACGATGTCCAGGCCCAGGCCCGTCGAACCGTCGCGGCCGCCGTCGTTGCCCCGGCGCAGCGCCGCGTCCGGGTCCGAGATCCCCGGCCCGGCGTCCGAGACGAGCACGATGACCGCGTCCCCGGCGTCGTGGACGTCCACCGCGAAGGGGGTGCCCTCCGGGGTGTGCCGGAAGACGTTGCCGAGCATCGCGTCGAGCGCGGCCGCCAGCTCCGGGCGGCCCACGGGGATCCGTACCGTGCGGTCGACGCCCGCGAGGCGTACCTCGCGGCCCTCGTCCTCCGCCAGCGCCGACCAGAAGGCCATCCGGTCGCGGATCACCTCGGAGGCGTCGCAGCCGGCGCCGGCTCCGCCCGTGGCGGCGGCGGGCGCGCGCTGCTCGCGCGCCGTCCGGATGATCGTGTCGACCTCTCGCTCCAGCTGTTCCACGGCCGCCCGCGTCTGTTCCGCCGCCGGACCGTCCCCGAGGGAGGCCGCGTTGAGCCGCAGCACCGTCAGCGGCGTCCGCAGCCGGTGCGAGAGGTCGGCGGCCAGCTCCCGCTCGTTGGCGAGGAGTTCCATCACCTGGTCCGCCATCGAGTTGAACGCGACGGCCGCCGAGCGCAGTTCCTTGGGCCCGTCCTCCGGGACCCGCGCCCCCAGCCGCCCCTCGCCCAGCCGGTGCGCGGCGTCCGCGAGCCGCTCGGCCGGCCTCACCAGGCGGGCGCCGAGCCGGTCCGCGACCGCCACCGACCCCACGATCAGGGCGAGGCCGACCCCGGCGAGGATCAGCCAGGCGGTGGCCACGCCGTTGCTGAGCTCGCTCTCCGGCACGTGGATCTCCACGACCGCGATGTCCCCGGAGCCGAGCGCGATGGGCTGGAGCAGCGCGGAACCGCCCCCCGACACCGACACCGTGGCGGCCCGGCCCATCTCCCGGGTCCGGGTCACGGCCTGCCGGCCGGCCCAGCCGTCGCCGATGTCCACGCGCGGGCTGTCGCCGACGGCCGGGACGTGCACGGCCATCCGCCGCGCGGCGCCCATCTGTGTGGACTCCACGGCCTTGCGCAGCTGCACCGGGTCCGTGGTGATGGAGAGGGTCGGCCCGATGGTCGCGGCCTGCCGCTCGGCGTTGGAGAACGCGCGGTCGCTGGCCATCTCCTGGACGACCAGCCCGAGCGGTACGGCGAAGGCCACGACCACCATGGCGGTGACCGCGAGGCACACCTTGACCAGCGCCCACCTCACGCCGGCGGCTCCAGCTTGACCCCCACACCCCGCAGCGTGTGCAGGTAGCGCGGGCTGGCGGCGGTCTCGCCGAGCTTGCGGCGCAGCCACGACAGGTGGACGTCGATGGTCTGGTCGTCGCCGTACGACTGCTGCCAGACCTCGGCGAGCAGCTCCCGGCGGGCCACGACCACGCCCGGCCGCCCGGCGAGGAAGGTGAGCAGGTCGAACTCCCGCCGCGTGAGGTCCAGTACGGCCCCGTCCAGTTCGGCCTGGCGGCGCAGCGGATCGATGGCGAGGCCGCCGACCCGCAGGACCCGGGAGGGCGGTTCCACGCCTGCCGCGGAACGGGCGCGGCGCAGGACGGCGGCCATCCGGGCGGAGAGGTGCTCCACGGAGAAGGGCTTGGTCAGGTAGTCGTCGGCGCCGTCGTTGAGCAGCCGGACGATCTCCGCCTCGTCGTCGCGGGCGGTCGCGATGATGACGGGCACGTCGGTGATGCCGCGCAGCATCTTGAGCGCCTCCGCCCCGTCCAGGTCCGGCAGCCCGAGGTCCAGGATCACCACGTCGAAGCGGTGGTGCGCGACCTCGCGCAGGGCCTCCAGGGCGGTGCCGACGCTGCGCACGGTGTGCGAGGCCTCGGTCAGGTGCCGGATGAGGGCGGAACGTACGAACTGGTCGTCCTCGACCACGAGCACACTAGCCATGGCCCGCACCGTAGCCCATTCGGGGGACCCCCAGGGGTGCCGGGACGCGTCTGAGACGGGTGGTGCAGTATGTCCCCCGATGCGACGAGGACTTGCACATGCCGGGGCGTGGACGCTGGCGACCGGGGCGGCGGTGACGCTGTCCTGGTGGGGCGTGCACACGGTCATGTCCGGTACGGCGTACGATCCGCCGCTCGCGGTGCCCCTGACCACGCAGCCGCTCTCGTCCTCCACCCACGAGGCGCAGCCGACGCCGGACGAACCCGCGCCGTCCCCCTCGCCGTCACAGGACTCGCCCTCCCCCTCCGCTTCCCTCTCGCCCTCCGCCGCCCGGCCCCCGGCGCCGTCCGCGTCCTCCCCGCAGCCGTACGGGAAGGGGTCCGGGGGCGAGCAGGTGAAGTCCTACAGCGTCTCCGGCGGCCGGGTCGTCTTCGATCTGCACGACTCCACCGCCGATCTGGTGTCGGCGACCCCGTCGGCCGACTGGCGGATGCAGGTGTGGAAGCAGGAGTGGTGGATCCGCGTGACCTTCACCCGTGACGGCCGCGAGGTGTCGGTGTTCTGCACCTGGCACGACCACCCGCCGCTGGTGGAGATCGTCGACCCGTAGTCCCGTGCCGTACGGATACGGTCATCCCATGAACGGCGCCGCGCGGTACGTCACGGACCTGATCGACGCCTGCGAGCGGTACGGGGACCGGCCCGCCCTCGGGTCCGGGCCGTGGGTGCTCACGTACGCCGAGGTGCTCTCCTGGACGTACCGGCTGGCGGGCGCCCTGGAGGGGCTGGGCGTGCGGCGCGGCTCGGGGCTGGCCTGCGTGTCGGCGGGCAGTCCGCCCCCCGCCCTGCTCGTGCGGCTGGCCGCGCACGTGCTGGGCGCGCGGCTCACCCAGGTGTGCGTGGGCCCCGCCACCCACGGCCTCGGCCTCCTCCTACGGGACTGCGCGCCCTCCCTGGTGGTCCACGACACCCCGGTACCGCCGGGCCCGGGCGCCCGCATCGGCCTGGCCGGACTCCTCGAGCTGGCCGCCGCCCGCCCGGCCCTGCCGGTTCCGGTGGCGGCGCGCGACGAGGACGTGGCCCGGGTGACCTACACGGGCGGCACGACGGGACGCCCCAAGGGGGTGGCCTCGACGTTCGCCTCGATGGCCGCCCGGACCGCGACGCGCCGCGAGCCCGGCGGCCCCGGGGCCGGCGACCTCGGCGGCCCCGGGCCGGCGGTGTTCGTGTCGACGGGCTCGCTCTCCCAGCGCTCCGGCGGCCGCTGCCTGGAGCAGCTGCGGGCGGGCGGCCGCTCGGAACTCCTCCATCCCTTCGGCGTCCGGGAGTTCGCCGAGGCCTGCCGACGGCTGGGGCCCGCGTCCACGTACCTGACACCCGCGGCGCTCTACCGGCTGCTCGACGACCCGGCGACCGCGGACGGCGTCCCCGGCCTGGTCCAGGTCTCCTACGGCGACTCCCCCGTCCACCCGGAGCGGCTGCGCCGGGCGCTGACCCGCTGGGGCCCGGGGGTGCGCTGGAGCCAGGGGTACGGGATGAACGAGGCGGGCGTGCTGTGCCGGCTGTCACCGGCGGACCACGACGCGGCGGCCGCCCACCGTCCCGAGCTGCTCGGCTCCGTCGGCCGGCCCGTGCCCGGGGTGGAGCTGGAGGCCCGCGGTGCAGAAGGGGCCGCCGTCGCGCCGGGTGCCACCGGGGAGGTGTGGGTGCGGTCCCCGATGGTGATGGCCGGCTACCGGAACCTGCCCGGCCTGACGGCGCGGGTGCTGCGGGACGGCTGGTTCCGGACCGGGGACGTCGGCCACTTCGACGACGACGGCTACCTGTACCTCGACGACCGGGTCAAGGACGTGGTCATGGTGGGCGGGGAGAACATCTACTGCGGCCCGGTCGAGGCGGCCCTGACCCGGCACCCCGCCGTGGCCGAGGCGGCCGTGGTGGGGCGGCCCGACGACGTCACGGGGGAGGCGGTGTGCGCCTTCCTCGTCGCGGCCCCCGGGCACGCCCCCACGGAGGCGGCGGCCGCCGAGGCCTGCGCGCTGGTCGTCCGGGAGCTGGCGCGGGACCACCGGCCGACGGCGGTGTTCTGGGAGACGCACCTGCCGCTGACGGACCGGGGCAAGCCGGACAAGCGTCGGCTGCGGGCGAGGGCGGCTGCCCCGCGCTCAGCGGAAGACGGACGGCGGGGGCTGCGGTGAGGCCACCGCCGAGGCGTCCGAGACCGGAGCGGCGCCGCCGGCGAAGTCGGTGAGGGCCCGGCCGTGTTCCACCCGGCCCGGGTGCGGGTCGCTCGCCACGCGGCGGGTGAACTCGGCGAACGGGAGCTGCCGGTCGGCGGCCACCAGAACGGCGTTTCCGAAGCGCTTGCCCCGCCACACCACCGGGTCGGCGGCCAGCGCCAGCTCCGCGAACCGGGACGCGGCCGTCGCGATCTGGCCTCGCAGGTGGGAGAGCGGCGGACCGTCCGCGAGGTTCGCCACGTACCAGCCGCCCGGCGCGAGCGCCCGGCGCACGTCGTCCAGGAACTCCGCGCTCGTCAGGTGCGCGGGGGTGCGGGCGCCGCTGAACACGTCCGCGATCACCAGGTCCGCCCAGCCGTCCGGGACCTTGGCCAGGCCCGCCCGTGCGTCGGCCGCCCGGACCCGGACCCGCGCCTGCGGGTCCAGCGGCAGGTGTGCGCGTACGAAGGCCACGAGCCCCGCGTCGATCTCGACGATCTGCTGCGTCGAGCGGGGGCGGGAGGCGGCCGTGTAGCGCGCGAGGGTGAAGGCTCCGCCGCCGAGGTGGAGCACGTTCAGGGGCTGCCGGGCGGGCGCGCAGAGGTCGATCAGGTGTCCGATCCGGCGCTGGTAGGAGAAGTCCAGGTACCCGGGGTCGTCCAGGTCCACGTGCGACTGCGGGGCTCCGTCGACGAGCAGGGTCCAGGCGCGCGGCCGCTCCCGGTCGGGCTCGAGCGCGGCCCGCCCGCCGTCCACCTGCCCGACCACCGTCCCGGAGGTGTCGCGTCCGCGTCGCTTGTCCTTGCCCTTGCCTGCCACCCGCCCATTATGGCTGGTCAGGACGGGGAGGGGTTCAGCGACAGTTGTCCGCGGCCTCGATCAGCCGGGCCGCCTCGCCGAGCGCCGCGCGCAGCACCTCCGGGTCGGTGACCGGCTCGACGGCCTCCGGGGGGAGCAGCCAGCCGGTGTCGCCCGCGGTGGGCGAGGCGTCGCCGAAGCGCATGCCGCGCCCGTTGGTCTGCGTACAGGCGCTGCCCGGCAGGTCCCAGGCGTCGGCCGTGCCGGGCGGGACGAGGAAGCCGAGGGTGCTGCCGGAACCGTCGTGCAGGACCGGCCCGACGCCGCACGCCTGGCTGGCCTGGCCGGCGGCCCGGCGGATGATGTCGACGGCTTCCAGCCCCTGCCGGGTGGGCACGGTGACCAGATCCGGGGCTCCGGCGATCAGGAGGGCGCCGGGCGCGGACGCCGGGGGCTCGCCGGTCATCAGCGGCACGCCGGTCGTCAGCGGCGCGCCCAGCGCGGTGTCCGTTCCCGTGCTCTCCATGCCGGCCTCCACCAAGGGAACCCCTCCTCGATCCGCGTACGACCCTCACGGGAAGGGCGGGAACCCAGAAAGGTTCCTCCCACTCCGCATGGGTTCAACGCGCGGGAACGTCAACGGGTGCGGCGGCAAGACGCTGCAAAGGATGGCAGTTCATGGCGGATCCCGGGTGAGATATCCGTTTTGTAGCCAAACACCGCGTCAACCACCGGTCACTGGCGGTACGTTCATGGCCGCCGGACACCCCGTCACACAGCAACCGGCAGCGCGTCCCTTGCCCCAGAGAGGCCACGTCCATGGCGGCGTCCCCCCACTCACCCAATTCCCCTTTCCGGCGGCTGCGCGGGCAGCACTCCCCGGCCGAGTTCGCCGCGCTGGTGCGCAGGGCGGCGAAGGAGATCGGCGAAACGGTTTCCTGCGACGCCCGTTACATCGGCCGGGTCGAGTCCGGTGAGATCCGCTGCCCCAACTACGCCTACGAGCGGGTCTTCCTCCACATGTTCCCGGGCCACACCCTGGGCGACCTCGGGTTCTCCCCCCGCGAGTCCGTGCGCGGCAGGCTGGCCCAGCGCGAACAGGCCTCGCCCTTCTCCCCCTTCACCCAGCGTCCCCGCCCGGGTTCCCCCTCGCGTTCCAAGGAGAGCGACGTGCTGCGTCGCGCGTTCATGGCGGGCGGCTCCGCGACCGTGGCGGCCGCGACCCTCAGCCTCACCCTGCTCGGCGACGCCCGCCGCCTGCCCGCCCGCGCCGGCGAGTCCGAGGCGGCCGCGGTCGAGGACGCCGTACGCCAGATCCGGCTGCTGGACGACCGGCACGGCGCGGACGACCTCTACCGGCGGGCCACGGAACCCCTGCGCACCGCCTACGCGTTGCTCGACGCGGGGGCCACCCGGCAGTCGACCGAGGACCGGCTGCACGCCGGCGCGGGCGAGCTCGCCGTCTCGGTGGGCTGGCTCGCGCACGACTCGGGCCGCTTCGACGACGCCCGCTCCCACTACGCCGAGGCCCTCGCCACGGCCCGGGTCTGCGGCGACCCCGGCCTGGAGGCGCACGCCTTCAGCAACATGGCCTTCCTGGCGCGGGACTGCGGCCGGCCGCGCGAGTCGGTACGAGCGGCCCAGGCGGGCCGCCGCGCCGCCCGCGCCCTCGGTTCCCCCCGGCTGCTCTCGCTGCTCGCCCTGCGGGAGGCCGGCGGCTGGGCGGGGCTGGCGGACCGCAAGGCGTGCGAGGAGGCGCTGGCCCGGGCGCACACGGAGTTCTCCCGCGGCGGGGCCGGGGCCGACCCCGAGTGGATGTCCTTCTTCGGCGAGGCCGAGCTGGAGTCGCTGGAGTCCCGCTGCTGGGCGGCGCTCGGCGAACACGCCCGCGCGGCGCGGCACGCGCGACGGGCGGCGGACCTCCAGGATCCGCACTTCGCCCGCAACGTCGCCCTGTACACCGCCGAGCTTGCCGACAACCTGGCGCACGCGGGCGCCCCCGACGAGGCCTCCTGGGCGGGCGGGCGGGTGCTGGACCTGCTGACCGAGGTCCAGTCGACCCGTATCCGGTCCATGCTCGCGGCGACGGCCGGCGCCCTGGTCCCCCACCAGCGCTCCCCGCGCGTGGGCGCGTTCCTGACCCGCCACGCCTCGGCCTGAGCCCCGGCGGCGCCGGGGCGGGGGCGTCACCCGTCCAAGTGGCCCGTGTCGTTCCACCGTTCCAGCGCGGGGGCCCCGTACGCCCAGCCCAGGACCGACAGGGACGTCGGCTCCAGGCGGATGCGGGCGCCGAAGGAGGCGTCGAAGCCGAGCCAGCGCGCCGCCAGGGTGCGCAGGACGTGGCCGTGTGCGAAGACGAGGACGTCCCGCTCGGCCGAACGGGCCCAGGTGACGACCTCGTCCGCGCGGGCCGAGATCTCCGCGACGGACTCGCCGCCCGGGACCCCGTCGCGCCAGATCAGCCAGCCGGGCCGGACCGCCTGGATCTCGGCCGGGGTCATGCCCTCGTAGTCGCCGTAGTCCCACTCCATCAGCGCGTCCCACGGCTCCGCCTGGACGCCGAAGCCGGCCAGGTCGCAGCTCTCGCTCGCGCGCACGAGCGGGCTCGTGCGCACCTCCAGGCCGCGCAGGCTCGCCCACGGCTCGCGCGCGAGGCGCTCGCCGAGCAGCTTCGCGCCGCGCCTGCCCTCCTCCAGCAGGGGCACGTCGGTGCGTCCGGTGTGCTTGCCGAGCTGGGACCACGCCGTCTGGCCGTGACGGGCCAGGAGGATGCGGGGGGCCATATGAGTTCTCCCGGTGGAGGGGCGGAGGGGCACGGAACGACGGAACCATTCGCACGCCTTTGCGGGGATTGCGTCGTCCATCCATCATCCATCACATGAATGGCGTGCAACCTCCGTCACTTCACACACGTCTTACGGCGTATGACTAATCGGCGGCAACCCCCACGATGGTGGGCCGAACTGCTGCTCCTGGGCCTCGTCTACGCGGCGTACTCGGGCGGCAGACTCCTCGTCCGGGGCGACCTGCGGCTCGCCGTGGACCACGGGCTCGCGATCCTGCGCCTTGAGGAGCTGCTGCGGATCGACTTCGAGCGGCCGCTCAACCGGCTCTTCACCGACCAGGGCCTGCTCGGCATACCCGCCGACTTCGTCTACGCCTCGCTGCACTACCTCGTCACCCCGGCCGTGCTGATCTGGCTCTACCACCGCCGCCCCGTGCAGTATCGATTCGCCAGGACCTGGCTGATGTTCTCCACCCTCCTCGGGCTCATCGGTTTCGCCCTGGTTCCGACCTGCCCGCCCCGGCTCCTCGACGCCTCGTACGGCTTCGTCGACACGATGGCCCGCTACAGCGGATACGGCTGGTGGGGCGGCGAGGCCAGCGCCCCGCGCGGGCTCGGCTCCTTCACCAACCAGTTCGCCGCCATGCCGAGCCTGCACGTGGGCTGGGCCCTGTGGTGCGGCATCTCCCTGTGGCGCCACGGGCGCCGGCCGGTGGTGCGGGCGCTCGGCGCCGCGTACCCCGCCGTCACCGCCCTCGTGGTCATGGGCACGGCCAACCACTACTTCCTCGACGCCGTCGCCGGGGCCGCCGTCATGGGCGTCGGCTGGCTCGCGGCCCGCGCCGTCGTGCCCGCCGTGAACGGCCGGTCCGCCGCGTCCGCCGCACCCGCCTCACCCACCGCGTTTGCCTCGCCCGCCTCACCCACCGCACCCGGCGCGTCCGGCCCGGATACGGCCCGAGCAGCCGGTTTCCACGGTAAGTCCACGATTGTCAGTGGCGGATGGGACACTTCCGCGGGTGAGCTCCTACCCGTCCAGCGGTCAGCCGCCGCAGAGCCCGCCGCCCCGGGCTCAGGCTTCGCAGCCCCCGCGGCCCCGGACCCCGCGGCCCCCGGCCCCGCAGCCGAGGGCCCCCCAGCCGGCGGCACTGCGGCAGCGGCTCGCTGACCTGCGCGGCCCCGCTGTACCGCCCCGTCCCCTCGACGCCCGTGCGCTGGCGGCCCTCGCCGCCAACCCCGGCTGCGGCAGACGCGCGCTGCTCGACGGCGCCGGCGTGGACAAGACCGTCCTGGCGGCGGCCCTCGGCTCGCCCGCCGCCTTCGGCCAGTCGCAGTTCGCCATCGTGCGCGGGAACTCCTTCGAGGCCAAGGTCAAGGGCGACGGCGGCGCCGAGCTCCTGCGGCTCGTGTACGAACACCTCGGTGCGGGACCGGCTTCCGGCACCGCGGCCGGCGCCCGGGTGGAGCCGCCCGGCGCGGACGCCCTCCGGCCCGACCTCACCGCAGCCGGGCCGGAGGGCCGCGCCGCCCGCACCGCGCTCGCGCTGCGGGAGGCGACCGCCGCCGGGGCCTGGACCCTGCTCGACCACCCCATGCTCGCCCTGGAGGTGGCCGGGTCCCCGGCCTACCTGGAGCCGGACGCCGTGGTCGTGCATCCCGACGGCCGCTGGACCGTCGTGGAGATCAAGTCGTTCCCGGTGATCGACGGGACCGCCGACGCGGCGAAGGTGGGCGCCGCCGCCCGCCAGGCCGCCGTCTACGTGCTGGCCCTGGAGCGGACCGCCGAGAAGCTGACCGGCGCCGAGGTCGGGCAGACCGTGCTGCTGGTCTGCCCCAAGGACTTCTCCAACCTGCCGACCGCCTCCCCCGTCGACGTCCGCCGGGAGCGCTCCGTGACCCTGCGCCAGCTGGAGCGCCTCACCCGGGTCGAGGAACTGGCCGGGGCCCTGCCCGAGGGGCTCAGCTTCGATCCGGCGCGCTCCGCCGAGGAGCTGACCGAGGCCGTCGCGGCCGTCTCCGCCGCCTATGCCCCCGAGTGCCTGGCCGCCTGTGAGCTGGCCTTCCACTGCCGGGAACGGGCGCGCGGGGCCGGCGAGGTGACCGCGCTGGGCCGCTCCGTACGGGGTGAGCTGGGCGCCCTGAGCACCGTCGAGGCCGCCCTCGCGGCGGCCCTGGCGGGCCCGGGGGACGAGCCGGCCGCCGGCCGCGGAGCCGGACCGGGCGACGGCCCCGATGCCGACCCCTGCGCCGAGACCGAGAGCCACGCCGACCCGACGGGGGCCGCGCTGCGGTACGCCGCCCGGCTGCGCGCCGAGGCCCTGGAGCATGCCCCCGCCCGGATCCGCCAGGAGGCCCGCGCATGTCCCTGCTGACCACCCTGGCCCGGCTCGAGGCCGTCCGGGCCGGCCGGGCCCAGGCCCTGGCGACCGTACGGCACCGGCACCTGGGCGAACGCCCGCTGGTCCTCGTACCGCTGACGACGGCGGGCGAGGCCGGGGCTCCGCTCGGGGCGATGTTCGGCACCGATCCGGACGAGCCGCGGATCCTCGCCATACCGCAGCCGCGCGACCGCGACCTGCGCTGGGAGTTCCTGGCGGAGCTGGCGGGCTACGTGGTCCCGTACATCGACGGGTACGCCGACGAGGTCGAGCTCGTGGAGCGCAACGAGACCGATCCCGAGACGGGGCTCAAGGCCACCGCCGAGCTGTGCCTCGACGCGCCGCAGCTGATCGTGCCCAGCCGCGCGGGCATCGAGTTCGTACGGCTGCTGGGCCGGTCCATGCGGTTCCGGCGGACCGCCGAGGAGGATCCCGAGAACCCCTATCCGGCGCCCGCGCGGGTGCCGTTGCTGGGGCGCTGGTTCACGCACCTCGCGGAGCGCTCCCGGGTGCCGGGCTCCTCGATGCTGCTGTCGGCGACGGACCTGCTGTCGCGGCACTGGGCGACGGGCCAGAGCAGTCTCGAGGACCAGCACCTGGGTGCGCTGCTGGCGTGGATCGACCCGCCGCAGGGCGTGTCCGGCGCCGAGTGGGCGCTGCGCGCGGAGCTCGGCCGGGGCGGGGACGGGCAGCTGCTGGTCCCGCCGGCCGGTCCGGCCACCGATCCGGCCTTCGACAACAAGCTGCTGGCTCCGGCGATCGCGAAGTACGACGCGGCGCGGGCGGCCGGACCGGCGGCCGGCGAGGCGCGGCGGTCCGCGGAGCGGGCGGTGCGCCGGCTCGTCGAGGACCAGATGCGCAGCACCTGGGACGCGACCTGGCAGGCCGTCCGGCTGATGCGCGAACTGCCGCCCGGGGAACGGACCGTGGACCGCTGGACCGGCGACCGCTGGTCGTACACCGCGCACCGGGACCGGGTCCGCTCGGGCGAGGCCCCGCAGCCGCGCCGCGACGACGCGGTGACGGCGGCGGCGAAGCTGGCCGCGCGGGAGCGCGAACAGGTCAAGCTCGACGCCCACGAGGCCCTGGACGACCCGCTGGTGATGGCGGGCCGGCGGCACGCCGGCGAGGCCTTCGCCGGCGAGGTCGTCGAAGTGGTCATGGAGTGGACGGACGCGAAGCGGCCGAGCCCGCGCCCGCTGGTGACGGTGGCCACGGAGGACCGGCCCCAGCTGACCGCCGGCGGTGAGGGCGGCGGCCAGGGCGCCAAGGTGTACCGCTCGCTGGACGGCCGCCCCCAGAGCGCCCGGTTCGTCCGCTGGGAGGAGGACGGCCGGCTCGTGCTGCGGCTCCTCGACAAGATGGGCCGCGGCAGGGAACCGGAGGCCGGCTCGGTGCCCGAGAAGGGCGACCGGATCTGCTGGACGCTCTTCGAGCACGACGCGCGCGGCGGCCCGAAGCTGCCGGACCCCGAGCAGACCCCGTGGACCCACGGCGGACCGCCCGCGCACCTGGCCGCCGGCGCCGCCGCGCCGCCGCTGCCGCTTCCCGACCCCGTGACCGACGAGGACCTGCTGTGAGCTTCGATCCGGGCACCGAGGCCGACCGGGCCACCGGGGCCATCCTGCGCGACACCCTGCACGGCACGGCCCGGGGCGTGGTCGTCGACTCCCCGCCCGGGGCCGGCAAGTCCACGCTGGTGGTCCGGGCGGCGCGGGAGCTGGCCGCGGCCGGGCGCCGGCTCATGGTGGTCGCGCAGACCAACGCGCAGGTCGACGACCTGGTGCTGCGGCTCCACGGCAAGGACCCGGAGCTTCGGGTCGGCCGGCTGCACAGCAGCGACGCCGACGCCTACGATCCGGCCCTGCGCGAACTGGACTCGGTGGTCCTCTCCTCGAAGGCGGCCGACCTCGCCGAGCTGCCGGTCACCCTCTCGACGGCGGCCAAGTGGGCCTGGGTCAAGAACGTGGAGCCCTGGGAGCACGCCATCGTGGACGAGGCCTACCAGATGCGCTCGGACGCCCTGCTGGCCGTGGCCGGGCTGTTCGACCGGGCCCTGTTCGTGGGCGACCCGGGGCAGCTGGACCCCTTCAGCGTGGTCGGCGCCGAGCAGTGGGCGGGCCTGTCCTACGACCCCTCCGCCTCGGCGGTCAGCACCCTGCTCGCCCACAACCCGACGCTGCCGCAGCACCGGCTGCCGGTGTCGTGGCGGCTGCCGGCTTCGGCCGCGCCGCTGGTCTCCCGCGCGTTCTACCCGTACACGCAGTTCCGCAGCGGTACGGGCCACGGCGAACGCCGGCTGTCCTACGGGGTGGCGGGCGACGGCTCGGGCCCCGACCGGGTCCTGGACGAGGCCGCCGAGTCGGGCTGGGGCCTTCTGGAGCTCCCGGCCCGGCACACGCCCCGCACCGATCCGGAGGCGGTGCGGGCGGTGGCCCTGGTGGTCCGCCGGGCGCTGGACCGGGGCGCGGTGACGGTGGACGAGCAGCCCGGCGGCCCGTCCCCGCTGACGGCCGACCGGATCGCCGTGGGCACGGCCCACCGCGACCAGGCGGCGGCGGTCCGCGCGGCGCTGGCAGCCCTGGGCGTCTCCGGAGTCACGGTGGACACCGCGAACCGGCTGCAGGGGCGCGAGTACGACCTCACGGTCGTCCTCCACCCCCTGTCGGGCCGCCCGGACGCGACCGCGTTCCATCTGGAGACGGGCCGGCTGTGCGTGTTGGCCTCGCGGCACCGGCACGCCTGCGTGGTGGTGGCCCGCGCGGGGATCGCGGACCTGCTGGACGAGCACCCGTCGACGGAGCCGGTGCAGCTGGGCGTGACGGTGAAGTTCCCGGACGGCTGGGAGGCCAACCATTCGGTGCTGGCGCACCTGGCGGAACACCGGGTGAGCTGGAGGCCCTGACCGGGCCGGGCTCACCCGCCCGCGATCGCGGCGGCGTAGGCCCGGGGATTGTCGAACATGAGGCAGTGCGCCGCGTCGGGCACCGTCACCACGCGGACCCCGGCGTCGGTGAGTCGCGCACGGTCCCAGATGTCCGGGCTCGACGCCCCGATGAGGAAGTCCCGGGGGATGTCGAGGGATTCCAGCATGGCCCGCAGGGTGGGCTGCGTGGCGCGGTCCAGCCCCACCGCGCTGCGGTGCAGTGCGACGGGGTCGGCGAGCCGCATCGTGGCGCTCCACAGCCAGCCCACGCGTTCGAGGGTGGCCTCGAACCCCCCGCCGCGCACGAACTCCTCCTCGGAGTAGGCGGTGATGCCGCTGCCGCCGGGAAGCAGACCCAGATGCGGGTCGAGCCTGGCCTCGGCGAGCACGAGGCGGGAGACGAGCGCGGGGTGGCGGTGGGCGAGGACGATGGCGACCGCGCCGCCCATGCTGTGGCCGACCACTTCGGCGCCGGTCACCCCGGCTGCGGCGAAGACGGCGGCGAGCGCCTCGGCGTGGTCCTCCGGGGAGTACCCGAAGCCGGCGGGGCGGTCGCTGATCCCGAAGCCGGGCAGGTCGACGAAGAGCGTCCGGCGCCCCGCCAGGGCCGGGTCCAGCGAGAGGTGCGCGGTGTAGGGCCCGGACGCGGCGCCCAGTCCGTGTACGTGGACCCGTGCGGGGCCTGCGCCGTCGGCCTCCGTCCAGCGTATGGACGCGCCTTCGGTGCCGAATCCGGTCTGTCGCATCGCTGCCGCCTTCCAGGGGTGGGGGATTCCGTTCCGGACTATACATCGGCGCCGATGTATGTCGACTGCGTTGTACTACGGGGGTGAAGCATAATGACGGGCATGCTCGAACTGGCCATCCTCGGCTTCCTGTACGAAACCCCCTTGCACGGCTACGAACTCCGCCGTCGCATCGCCGCCCTGACCGGCCACGTCAAGCCGATCGCGGAGGGCACCCTCTACCCGGCGATCAAGCGCCTGGAGAAGTCGGGATGGCTGCGACGGGAGACCCGGCCCGGCACGGGAGCCGCGCCCCGGCACGTGCTGGACCTGACCGAACAGGGCAGGGCGGAGGTGCGCCGGCGGCTGGCGGAGCCGGCGGAGCTGGAGGTCAGCGACGAGAACCGGTGGTTCACGGTCCTGGCGTTCCTCCGGTACCTGGACGACGACGGCCCGGCTCAGGCAGCGGTGTTGCGCCGGCGCCTGGCGTTCCTGGAACAGCCGTCGAGCTTCTTCTATGCGGGCGACCGGCCGCTGCGCGCGGAGGAAGTGCACGACCCGTTCCGGCAGGGGGTGCTGGCGATCGCACGGGCGACCAGCCGGGCCGAACTCGACTGGCTGCGCGCGACGCTGACGGAGCTGGACGCGGCGGCGGCCGCACGCCCGTGACCCGCGCGGCGCCGGCGGTGTGGACACCGGGAACATGGCCGCCCCGCACGCCCGTCGGCCCGCTGCGGCCGATCACCTGCTCGACGCTCTCGTCGCAGAGCCGGTCCCGTTCCCCGTCCGCCCCATCGGCCGTACGCGTGTTCCCATCGACGTGCGGGCACTCTCCGGCCATCTTGCGCGACGTTGGACAATGGACGGTGGCCCGGAAGCTTTTCGTACGCGCAGCAGGAGGACACGCATGGCAGAGCCCGAGCGGACGCAGCGCAGGTTGCGGCCCGCGCAGCTGCTCTTCGAGCCGTCGGAGACCGTCACCGACCCGGAGCACTTCTTCGACCTCGAATCGATCGACGACCCGCGGGAGCTGCTGATCCGGGCGACGGAGCTGACGCTGGCGTTCCGGGCGGCACAGGAGCGCGCGGTGGAGTTCCAGGCGGTGGCCGCGGCGCAGCTGGCGGACCCCAGGCGCTTCGACCGGCTGCCCGCGGCGGCGATCGCGGAGCAGGCGGAGTGGACCGAGGACTATGCGCTCAAGATGATCGAGTTCGGCGAGTCCCTCCTCCGCGGCGCCGGCCCCGAGAGCGCCTAGGCCGTTCGCCCGGGTCGGCCCCGGCGGCGTACGCAGCCGCCGCGAGGCCGTACGGGGCCGGGCTCCGTTCGCCCACTCGGCGGCCGCGGCGGCCCCGTGGGCGGTCGACGCCCCTTCGGGAGCCGTCCCGAAGGGGAGCGGGCCCACGCCCGCGAAGGGGCCGGCCGTCCCGCGCCGGCGCACACCCTCCGGCGGAACGCCCCACCATCCGGCCACGACTCCCCCGCTCCGTCAGCCGCGATCCGGGGAGCCGCGCGCGCGACGTGCTGGCGACCGCCGGCGACCACTGGCATATGCGGCGCGCAACATACCCCAGTCGGACCCCGCCCGTCCCCGCTTTCCGTAACTCCCGGGGACCGAACCACTACGCGCGGTAGACCTTGGCATATGACGACCCTGACGAGCTGTCCCGCCCTCGACGCGCGCGCCCCTCGGACCCCGCGGACCCCGCGGACCCCCGCCACGCACGTCACGCCGACCGGCGCCGCCTGGCTCGCCTCCGCGTCCGCACACCCGCACCGCACGCTCTGCGCCTGGCAGGCCCGGCCCACCGCGCCCGCCGCGCTGCCCTGCGGGACCGCCTTCGACGTCGTCAACGTCCCGCTCGTCCTCGGCCGCCGCATGCTCGACATGCTCTGGGCCGAGGGCCCCGGCTCCGGGCCGGCCGCCGTGCACCGCGGGCGGATGCTGCTCTTCGCCGCCCCCGGCACCGCCCACCGGCTCCCGGCGCTCCTCGCCTGGGAGGAATGGGGCGCCCACGGCACCCACGGCGCTCCCGGCACTCCCGGCACCCCCCACTCCCCCGGCGCCCCCACCGCCCCGGCCCCGCTCTGCCACGGCCGCGGGGACGCCATCACCGTGCCCCCGCTGGCCGCCGGGCACGGGCCGTCCCGGTGGCTGGTGGCGCCCGACACCCGCCAGCCCTGGCTGCCCGGACCCGAGGCCCTGCTGTGGGCATTCGTCCGGGCCGCCCGAGCTGCGGATATCGATTTTTCCGATCGCCGGTCGGGGTGCTAATGTCTTGCTCGTCACCAAGCGCCGCTAGCTCAGTTGGTTAGAGCAGCTGACTCTTAATCAGCGGGTCCGGGGTTCGAGTCCCTGGCGGCGCACAGACGGAGAAGGACCCCCACGCGAGTGGGGGTCCTTTTCGTGTCCCGTGTCCCGCCGCTACCGCTCCCGCTACCGCGTGATCTTCACCGTGTAGGCGCCCGACTGCGTCCGGTCCGCCACTTCGATGGTGACCCGCTCGCCCGGCACCGTGAACGTCTCCCCCACCTCCAGCGGCGCGTCCGCGAGCGGCGGGTACACCGACCGGTCCCAGCACGCCTCGGTGTCCGGATGTGCGTCCACGACCTCGATCGGCCCGCCCCCCGACGCCGCCTCGTTGCGGACGCGGTAGACGAGGACGCCCTCCGTGCACGTCTCCCCGTCGTTGCCGGCGGAGCCACGCGCCTCGACGGCGATCGCGCTGCCGGAGCCCGTTCGGACCACGGCCAGCCGGGTGCCGCCCGTGCCGCCCCGGAGGGGGGCGGCGGAGAGGGGCTGGAGGGTGTGCAGGGAGGAGCCCGACCGCACGCAGTCGACCTGGGAGGCGTCCAGCCAGCCCAGCTTCCACTTCTGCCAGGCGAAGAGGTCCGGGGCCATGCCGAACTGGCTGCCCATGACGTCCCAGTCACCGACGTACGTGTCCCAGTCGCCCTTCCCGTCCGTCGGCCGGTGGTACAGGTCGGGCAGGTCGAAGACGTGCCCGGTCTCGTGGGCCAGTACGTTGCGGTCCGGCGGGTGCTTCTCGAAGACCGTGACGATGCGGCGCAGCTGCGTGCCGTCGGCGCTGATCGGGCGGTCGAAGTTGACGACCTTGGTGGCGTCCGAGTCGACGCCCGGGGCGTCCGGGTCGGCGACGAAGTAGACGACGTCGTACTGGCTGAAGTCCACCTGCGGGTCGGCGGCCGCCACGGCGTCGCGCAGGTAGGCGGCGCGGCCCGCCGGGGCCCAGTCCCGCTGTATCCCGTAGGCCGCGGACGGCTTCGGCATCCTGGTCCACTGCTTCTGCGGGTGGGGGACCAGCCGGAACCGGCCGTAGGAGGCCCGCTCGAAGAAGTCGCTGGTCGCCGGGAAGTAGTCGCCGGTGAGCTGCTCGGTCGTCAGGGTGGGGCGGTGGTCGGGGAAGGACAGGAAGACCATGACCGCGTTGAGGGTGCGCTCGGGCCGGGGGTAGGCGCCGTTCCAGGTGTCCAGACCCAGGGAATGGTGCGCCGCGGTACGGGTCAGCGCGCAGGGTCCGGCCCCGGGGGCGGCGACCGCGGGCCCCGCGACGAGCGACATGGCGGCGAGCGCCGCCAGGGAGGTGACCGCCGCCGCCGTGGTCCGCAAGTGGGAGCGGTCCACTCCCCCGGGTGTCTGCTGTCGCGGCACATCGACCTCCGGTGGTGGATTGATCCCTCTTCATCCACCTTGAGGCGATTGTCTTACTAATGCCCTGTTCCGCTGCCCCACACGAGTGAGCACCAGGGCAAGCCGGTGACGCGCGGGGTTCACGTGTCTGTCTACGGAACGTCACGGCCGGTCAGGTCAGGACAACGACGGCCGCCACGCGGACACAGTCGCGCAGAAACGATCACACGGCTCCGGGCCGACGATTCGTCACCCCGCTGAACTCACGCGCCCCGTACGGCGACGCCGCTGGATAGGGCCGTACGGCAGCCTCTATGATCGGCAGACTTTCCTGCACGGACACCGACACGCACTGCGGGAGCCAACGGTGAGCGGAACCTCAGAAGGACCCGGTTCGGCGGCCGACAGCATCCGACCGGCCATGACGCAGCGTCACACCGCAGTGGCGGCGACGGCCACCCCGGACCGCGTGCGGTCCTCGTCCCGCGACGGCGGCCGGTCCCAGCACGGGGCCGACGACGGGGCTGAGCACCGGGCCGGGCACCAGACCGGGCAGGGGACCGGGCAGGAGGCAGCGCACCCGCACGAGCAGCAGGCCGAGCACCCGGCCGGACGCCGGGCGGACTACCGGGCCGCCTTCGACGCGGCCCACCTCGCGATGGCCGTCGTCGACCGCACCGGTCACGTCGTCCGCGCGAACCAGGCGCTCGCCGGCCTCCTCGGCGCCCAGCCCCACGCCCTCGCGGGGCGGTCCGCCGCCGACCTGGTGGACCTGGCCTCCGAGGCCCGCACCTGGCAGGCGTACCAGGAGGTGCTGCGCGGCCGCCAGGCCCGGCTGCGCTGCACCCGCCGGATCAAGCACCCCGACGGGCACTCGCTCTGGACCGAGATCACCCTCGGGCCCGTCCCGGGGTCCGGCGAAGTGCTGCTGTCCGTCGCCGACATCAGCGACCGGCGCGACCTCCAGGCCCGGCTGCGCCACCTCCAGATGCACGACCCGGTCACCCGGCTGCCCAACCGGGCGCTGTTCTTCGAGCGGCTCTCCGCCGCCCTGGAGGCGTCCTCGTACGAGCACGGCGGCACCGGCCGGATCGGGCTGTGCTACCTGGACCTCGACGGGTTCAAAGCCGTCAACGACACCCTCGGCCACCGGGTCGGCGACCGGCTGCTGACCGCCGTCGCCGCCCGGCTGACGCAGTGCGCCGACCAGTCCGGCTACGGGCGCACCGGCGGCCACCTCGTGGCGCGGCTCGGCGGCGACGAGTTCGCCCTGCTCGTCGAGGACTCCACCGGCACCGAGCAGCTCGCGGACCTGGCCCGGAGCGTGCTGGCCGCGGTACAGGAGCCGTTCGACCTGGCCGGGCAGCGGCTGTCGGTCTCCGCGTCGATCGGGGTGGTGGAGCGGGCGGCCGCCGGAACCTCGGCGACGGCGCTGATGCAGGCCGCGGACACCACGCTGTACTGGGCCAAGGCCGACGGCAAGGCCCGCTGGACGCTCTTCGACCCGGAGCGCAACGCGCACAGGATGACGCGGCAGGCACTCTCCTCCACCCTGCGGCCGGCCGTGGAGCGCGGCGAGTTCACGCTGGAGTACCAGCCGCTGGTGGACCTGGAGAGCGGCCTGGTGCGCGGGGTCGAGGCCCTGGTGCGCTGGAGCCATCCGCAGTTCGGCACGCTCACGCCGAATCGGTTCATCGGCATCGCGGAGGAGGACGGCTCCATCGTCCAGCTGGGGCGGTGGGTGCTGCGGACGGCGTGCCGCCAGGCGCGCCGCTGGCAGATCGAGCAGCCCAGCGACTCCCCCGTCTTCGTGTCCGTCAACGTGGCGGTGCGCCAGGTCTGGGACTCCGACCTGGTGGGTGACGTCGCCGAGATCCTCTCCGAGACGGGTCTGGCCCCGCAGCTGCTCCAGCTGGAGCTGACGGAATCGGCGGTGATGGGCTCGGCCGGGCGGCCGCTCCAGGCCCTGCAGGCGCTGAGCGACATGGGGGTGCGGATCGCCATCGACGACTTCGGCACCGGGTATTCCAACCTCGCCTACCTCAGCCGGCTGCCGGTCTCGGTGCTGAAGCTGGACGGTTCCTTCGTCCGGGGCTTCCGCTACGAGGAGGGCGCCCATCCGAACCCGGCCGACGAGACCATCGTCGAGGCCCTGGTGCAGCTCGCGCACCGGCTGGGCCTGACGGTGACGGCGGAGTGCGTGGAGACGGCCGGACAGGCGGCCCGGCTGCGCCGCGTCGGCTGCGACACCGGCCAGGGCTGGCTGTACTCGCGCGCGGTGGCCCCGGAACTGATCGCCGAGATGATCACCGCCCGTCCGCCGTCCGCCTGAGCGGCCCCGCATCCCCTATCGCGCATCCCGCACCACTCGCATCCCGCACCACCCGCGCACGACCGCCCCCGCACCCCTGGGCAGGGGGCGGGGGCGGTCGGCGCTCGGCGCGGGGTGGGGGGAGATCAGCAGGCGCCGAGGTCCTTCCAGACACCCCATTCACCGGTGGTGCCGGGCACCTCGTTCTGGGTCCACCACTGGGCCTTGTACTTGTGGCCGTTGTACGAGACCTCGCTGCCGCCGGTGTAGACGGTGCCCGGCACGTAGGCCGCGGCGGTGCAGCCCGTGGTGGGCGGCGTCGTCGGCGGGGTGGTCGGAGGCGTCGTGGGCGGGGTGGTGGGAGGCGTGGTCGGCGGGGTGGTCGGCGGCTGGGTGGTGCCGCCCAGGGAGTCCGAGATCTGGTTCAGCAGCGTGGCGTTGGCGTCCAGGCCGAGGAGGGAGTACATCATCGCGCCGGCCAGGCCGCGCTGCTTGCCGTAGTCGACCCGGGCCTGGATGGACTTCTGGTTCAGGCCGGTGAAGAACTCGCCGTCCTTGAAGAAGTAGGAGGCCTTGGCCTGGTCGTCCCAGAAGGTGGTCGCCGGGTTGTCGACGATCCCGCCGAGCTCCTTGTAGAGCGCGATGCCGGCCTGCTGGCTGGTCGGACGGGCCGCGGAGGCCTGGGTGGCGGGCTGGGCGAGGCCGTTGGTGGTGCCGGCCGGAACGCCCTTCCAGCCGCGGTAGTAGAACTCGTAGCCCAGGGTCAGCTTGTTGGCCGGGAAGCCGCCGGCGATGCCGTAGGCCGCGTTGCCGTCGATCCAGGAGTCGATGGCGTTCTTGATGCCGTACTTCTGGGTGCCCGGGGCGATCACGTCGGTCGGGTCGGCGGCCGAGTTCAGCAGCGGGGACTGGTGGTACGTCGGGCCGTCCGCGTCCCAGGCGCCGTGCATGTCGTACGTCATGATGTTCGCGTAGTCGAGGTACGCGCCGATCTTGTCCGTCTCGATGTACTTGATCTTGTCCTGGCCGGCCGGCAGGGCCGAGGTCAGCAGGTAGTGCTTGCCGCCGTTGGCCGCGCCGTAGGCGTCGAGCTGGGTGCGGAACTCCTTCAGCAGGAGCGTGAAGTTCTGCTTGTCCTCGGGGGCGTAGTGGTTGCCGAGGTGGCCGCCCGCCGAGCCCGGGTACTCCCAGTCGATGTCGATGCCGTCGAAGATGCCCGCCGCGCTGCCCGCGCCGCCGTAGCCGCCCTCGACGGGCAGGTTGCCCTTGATGTACTGGTCGATGCAGGAGGAGACGAGCTTCTTGCGGGAGGCGTCGGTCTTGGCCGCGTCGCTGAAGTACTTCGAGTAGGACCAGCCGCCGACCGAGATGTTGATCTTCAGGTTCGGGTACTTGGCCTTGAGCTGCTTGAACTGGTTGAAGACGCCGACGATCGGCTGGTCCCACTTGTCCGCGACGCCGCTGACGCTGTCGGCCGCGCTGAAGGACTTCTGGTAGTCGGCGTACGAGTCGCCCGCACCGTCACCGGCACTGGCGTTGTTGTCGTCGCCCGCCGCCTTGTTCGCCTCGAAACAGGTGAGGTCGGTGGGATGGATGTTGCCGAACGAATAGTTGATGACGTCCAGTTTGCTCGCTATGCCACGGGTATCGAGGTGCTTGGGATAAAAGGCGTTCCCGTACACGCTCCACTGGTCGTAGTAGGCGATCTTGACGTTGCCGGCCGTGGCGGTCGTCGAGGACTCGGCGGCCGAGGCGGTGGCGAGCCCCGCGAAGGTGGCCAGCGCTCCGGCTGCCAGCGCTGCCGTGGCGGCGGCCGCGATGAGGGGTTTACGGATGTGCATGAACTGCCTCCGGGGGGTGGGAGGGGACTGGCCGTCTTCGGACATCGGGTGGGAGAAGTGATAGCGATCACCGCCCAGCCGCGTCAATGGTTTGGACCAAAGAAGGACTAGACCACTCGAGGAACAAATCCCCTTGTCAGAGGCGTGGGTGCATACCAAAAACTGCCCGCCACCCCGGTGACGAGCAGTTTAAGGACCCCTTATGCCACCTCCGCGCAAGGTTTCGGCAACAAACCAGCCAAACCCCGTTCGCCGGCGGTCAGGAGCGCGCCGGGGCGTCCGTGGGCATCGCGTACGCATCTGCGACGAGCTCGTACGAGCGCAACCGGGCTGCTCCGCCGTGGGCGTTGGAGGTCAGCATCAGCTCGTCGGCGCCGGTCGCCCCGACCAGCCGGTCGAGCCCGTCGCGGACCTCGTCGGGGGTGCCGTGGACGACATCGGCGAGCCGCCCGTCCACGAAATCGCGCTCGATGGGCGAGTACGGGTACGCCGCCGCCTCCTCGGGCGTCGGGACCAGCCCGAGGTTCCCGGTGCGCAGCCGCAGCGCCCACAGGGCGCCGGCCAGGGCCTGGGCGCGGGCCTCCTCGGCGGTGTCCGCGGCGAGCGCCCCGGTCGCGATCATGGCGTACGGGGCGTCCAGCACGGCCGAGGGGCGGAAGGACCGGCGGTAGAGCTCCAGGGCGGGGAGGGTGCCGGCCGGGGAGAAGTGGTGGGCGTAGGCGAAGGGCAGGCCGAGCCGGCCGGACAGGCTCGCGCTGAAACCGGAGGAGCCGAGCAGCCAGATGGGCGGCCGCCCCGTGCCACCGCCCTGGACCCGGCCGGGCACGGCGTGCACGCGGGCGTACGGGTGCCCGTCGGGGAAGTCGTCGTCGAGGAAGCGGATCAGCTCCGCGAGCTGGCGGGGGAACTCGTCCGCGGACTCGTCGAGGCGCCCGCCGCGCAGCGCGGCGGCGGTGTGCCCGTCGGTGCCGGGCGCGCGGCCGAGACCGAGGTCGATCCGGCCCGGGGCCAGGGCCTCCAGCGTGCCGAACTGCTCGGCGACCGCGAGGGGGGCGTGATTGGGCAGCATGACCCCGCCCGAGCCCAGCCGGATGCGGGTGGTGTGGGCGGCGAGGTGGGCCAGGATCACGGCCGGGGAGGAACTGGCCACGCCGGGGTGGGAGTGGTGCTCGGCGACCCAGTGCCGCTGGTAGCCGCGGGACTCGGCCAGCCGGGCCACGGCGACGCTGGTGCGCAGGGCGTCGTGGGCGGTGCCGCCGGCGCCGACGACGGCGAGGTCCAGCACCGAGAGCGGCACCGGGGCGTCGCCGAGGGCGGTCCCCCGTATCTCGCCGGTCCCGGCGGTGCTGCCGCTGTCACCGGCGCTGCCGGCGCCGCTGGCCGTCCCGGCACCTTCGGCAGTGTCACTCATCGCGCTCCCCGCTCCGCTCGGTCGTGCTTACGGACATGCCAACCCGCCGGTGGCCTCCGGGCATTCCCGGCACACCGGGCCAAGCGCATGACCTTGGCATATGCCATCGGAGTAGATCCAGGCAGAGGGGCGTGATTGAGCCATCAAGTTCTTCAACAGGCGCTCCACGCGGCCCCCTTGATGGCTATCGTGGTGGGGCAAGCGGTAACAACCTGCTAGGGGGAAACCGTGGCGCTGAAGCCCGAGCCGACCGCGCCGTTCCACTCGGTGCAGTACGCACTGCGCGTACTCGAAGCGGTCGCCCGCCATACCGGCGGCGTGACCGATATACAGATCGCGCGGGAGACCGGCCTTCCGGCGGTCCATCTCGCGCCGATGCTCCTCATGCTGCGCCGCGAGGGGTACGTGCTGCAGGTGTCCGACGGCGCCTATGCGATAGGCGACTCGCTCGTCCTCCTCGGCTCCGGCGTCGACCGCCAGCTGGCCCTGCAGAACAAGCTGCAGGACACCTTGGACCGGCTGCGGGACTCGGTGGGCGCCGCGGTCTACATCAGCCGGTACGTGGACGGCGAGGTCCGGATCACCCAGTTCGCGGACAGCCCGCGCACGCCCAAGGTGCACGAGTGGGTCGATTTCCGCTCGGCGGCGCACGCCAGCGCCGTGGGCAAGTGCCTGCTGACCCAGCTCGACCAGAACGGCCGACGCGACCACCTGTCCCGGCACAAGATCGCCCGGCTCACGTCGAAGACGATCGTGAACGAACGGATCCTGTTCTCGAAGCTGGACAGCCAGCCGGCCACGGTGCCGATGCTCGACCTGCAGGAGTACGCGGTCGGCACGGTCTGTGCGGCCGTCCCGATCACCGCCGGCTCCTCGGTGGGCTGCCTGGCCCTCTCGCTGCCGGTCGAGCACGCCCACCGGCTACGGGCCGCGGCCGAGGTACTGAACCGGAAGGCGGCGCCGCTCCTGCTGTCCCTCACCCTCTGACCGGCGGCGAAGGTCCCGGACGAGGAGCTCCCGAGAGCTCCGGCCGGGGCGCCCGGCCGGTCCGGAAAACACTTCGGGCGGTTCCCGGTGAACCGGAAACCGCCCGAAGGACAGGTGCGCCGCCAGGGACTCGAACCCCGGACCCGCTGATTAAGAGTCAGCTGCTCTAACCAACTGAGCTAGCGGCGCCTGCTGACAGAGAAAATACTACCTGCTCCTCCGGGGTGCTCAAAACCGCGTTCAGCGCCCCAGCAGATCGGCCCGCCCCTGGGCCCCGTACGAGGCCAGGAGCGCCTCCACGTCCGCCGGATCCAGCCGCCGGTACGAGGCCTCGCCCGGCCGGCGCCACCAGACCGGGTCCGGGGTCAGGAAGGCCGCGCGGCGCAGGGAGACCCGGTGGACCTTGTTCGTCGCCGTGGTCGGCAGGGCCGCGACGATCCGGACGTAGCGCGGGGCCATCTTGGTGCCGAGGTCCGGCTGGGCGGCGAGGAAGGCCTCGAAGGCCTCCGGGGAGAACGCGGATCCCGCCCCCTCCCGCAGGGCGACGGCCGCCATGACCTGGTCGCCCGCCACCTCGTCCGGTACGGCGTACACGGCGACCGCGGCGGCCGGCGCCCACCGGGCCAGGATGTTCTCGATCACCGCGGCCGCCAGGTTCTCGCTGTCGACGCGCAGCCGGTCGTCGGTGCGGCCCGCGAAGTAGAGGAAGCCCTCGGCGTCGCGGAAGAAGAGGTCGCCGGTCCAGTACCAGCCCTCGCGGGTGCGCGCCGCCTGCGCGTCGGGGTTGCGCCAGTACCCCTCGAAGAGGCTTCGGCCCTTGTTGACCAGCTCGCCGATGGCCTCGCCGCCGTTGAGGAGGCGGCCCCGCGGGTCCAGGACGGCCGGCGGGCACTCCCGGCCCGTCTCCGGGTCGACGACGGCCAGGTCGTCGCCCGCGCCCGCGCGGCCCAGGGCCCCCGGCGGGGTGTCGGGGGTCCGCTGGACGGAGGCCCCGCCCTCGGTGGCCCCGTAGCCCTCGACGAGGCGGACCCCGAAGCGTTCGTGGAAGCGCGCCGCGTCGACCGCCCCGGCCTCGGTGCCGAAACCCAGGCGCAGGGCGTGCGCTCGGTCGTCCGGGCCGGGCGGGGTGGCGAGGAGGTACTGCACCGCCCGGCCGACGTAGGTGAAGTACGTCGCCCCGTAGGCGCGTACGTCGTCCAGGAACGCGGAGGCGGAGAAGCGGCGGCGCAGGGCCACCGCGGCTCCGCCCGCGAGGGCCGGCAGCCAGTCGGCGATGACGGCGTTGCCGTGGAAGAGCGGCATGCAGATGTAGTGGACGTCGTCCGGGGTGACGGAGAAGTGCCGGGCGAGCGAGTGTCCCGCGCCGGCGAGGCGGCCCTGGGTGCAGATCGCGGCCTTGGGAGCGCCCGTGGAACCGGAGGTGAAGTAGAGCAGCAGCCGGGAGGAGGGCCCGGGCCCGGAGCCGAGGGTCGCGTCGCCGGGCTTCGCGCCGGCGTACGGGGCGAGCAGGGCTCCGTACGCGTCGGTGTCCGTGACCAGGAGGCGGACACCGGGCAGGTCGAGGCCGCGCAGCAGCGGGAGGTGCACCCGCTCGGTCACCAGGATCCGGCAGTCGGTGTGCAGGATGTCGCGGGCGAGCTCCGGGCCGCGCCGGGTGGGGTTGATCCCGGCCACGGCGGCCCCGGCGAGGGCCGCCGCGCCGAGCCAGAACGGGAACTCCGGGGTGTTGTCGAGCAGCACCCCGATGTGCGGCTCCGCCCCCGGCGGCAGGAGGTCGACGAGGAGCGCGGCGCGTGCCGCGGCCTCCAGGGCGGTCCGGTGGTGGCTGAGGACGCCGTCGGCGTACTTCAGTCCGGGCCGGTGATCGCCCCATTGGCGCGCGATGAGCTCCGCGACGGTTTCGGGTGTCGTCGTCGTCCGCATGCCGCCGGAGAATAGCTGACGTACCGTCAGAATTGAACGTCGGAGCAGGAGTAGAAGGCGTTCGCGGTGTCGTTGACCGTCCAGACGGCGAGGATCAGGTGCCGGCCGCTCTTGCCGCTCGGCATGGCGCCCTGGTGGACGGTGGTCATCGCCGGGCGGGCGCCGTTGTAGGCGACCGTGAGGAAGGGCTGCGGGTCGAGGTCGGCGCGGGTCAGGGGCTTGGCTGGGTTCCAGCCGTTCCTGGTGACGTAGTACCGGAAGTCCGTGGTCGAGTGGTTCGCAGTGAACTGCCAGCGGAAGCTGTAGCTCTGGCCGCTGGTCACCGGGGTGGCGGGCCAGGTTCCGCCGCGCGGGTCGTCGAGCTGGGCGAACTCGGCGTGGTTGGCCGAACATATGTGGCCGTCGGCGGGACCGGCCGCCGGGAACCCCTTGAGGCCCTCGACGCTCTGGGGCTCCCACTGGATGGACCCGCAGTCGGCGACGGTCTTGTTGGCGCAGAGCTTCTGGCGGCTGATGGGGGTGTCGGTGTAGCCGTGACTGCTCGCGGTGGGGGCCGTGACGAGCGCGAGGGCCGTGGCGACGCCGAGGCCCACCGCGGCGGCGGCTTTCCGGGATCCGGGCATGCGGAAGGAACGCATGATGCTCCTTGAAGTGGGGGGAGGTGCGGCGAGAGCGCGCGTACGCGTGGGGACGAGCCGCACCGGTGGTGGCGGTACGGCTCGGTCGCGACACTCATGACGGGTTAGGTCTAGACCAAGTGCCACAGTATTGACGGGAGTTGGCCATGTCCATACCAACGGAAGAACGGGTGGTCCGGTCCCACCGGATCCACCCGTTCTCGTGCGCGCCCGTACCTCGGAGAGGCCGTGCGCGGGGGCCCTACTCCGGCCGGCCCGTGTAGAAGGCGACGGTCAGGTCCTTCACCAGCGCCTTGCGCTCGTAGTCGTCGAGCTCCACGAGCCCGCGCGAGGTCAGCCGGTGGACGGTGTCGTCGACGGCGTCCACCACCGAGGTCAGGACCGTGTCCCGGTGCTTGGCGTCGATCGCCGCGACCCTGCGCCGCCGCATCGCCTCGGCGACCTCGGGGGCGTACTCGATCCGGGTCGGCTGCGCCGAGAACACCTCCACCCCGACGGCCTCGGTCTCCGCCGCCAGCATCCGGGTCAGGGCGTCACCGACGGCCTCCGCGTCGCGCAGGGTCGGGGCGTCGTCGTGGAAGGCGTCGGCGGGCAGCTGGGACAGGACGCGGGCCATGGCCGATTCGACCTGTTCGGCGAGGTAGTCCACGTGGTCGGCGACGGCCAGGGTCGCCCGGGCGGTGTCCTTCACCTGCCAGACGACCTGGACGACCACCTGGAGGGCGAGCCCGCCGGAGTCGACGGCGGGCATGGGGTCGCTGCGCCAGTGCCGGAGCCGGACGTCGACCCGGCGGCGCAGCAGGAGCGGGCTGATCCAGGTCAGCCCGGAGCGCCGGACGGTGCCGCGGTAGCGGCCGAAGAGGGTCAGCACCCAGGCGTGCCCGGCGCGGCCGCGGCCCAGACCGCCGAGGGCGAGGAGCGCGACGATGCCGAGGAAGGCGAGCGGGGGCCAGAACCGGGCCTGGAGGCCGCGGTAGGGCCGGGTTTCCACGCCGAAGGCGAGGGCGAGGGAGTCGGGGACGGCCCCGGCCCGCCAGAGCACGGCCGTGCAGCCGGCGAGCGCGAGCCCGCCGACGGCCACGCCGATCCAGCCGGGCAGCACCGGCCCGCGGTGCTCGCGCAGCCGGTCGTCACCCCGGGGCACACGGCGGCCGGGGGCGGGACGGGCGGCGGGCGCGGTCCGGCGGGGGGCGGCGGGCCGGGTCCGGGGCCGGGCCTGCGACTGGCCCTGACCCGGGCCCGGGCCGAGGCCGAGGCCCGCCAACTGGTCATGCGGCTCGGCTTGCTCCTGCGGCTGCGGGTGCGGGTGCGGGTGGTGGGGTTGGTGCTGATGGTGCGGCTGGGCGGCGCCCAGGAACGGCAGGTGCACCGGCACCTCGCTCACCGCGACCCCGCGCACCGGACCGACACGGGGCAGGTCCTGCGTATCGTCCTCCTCCATCCGCGCCACGGCCCGCGCGACCGCCTCCACGACTCCGGGACCGGGCACGAGGCCCCCACCGGCCGGGGCCCCCTCGGCGGGAGCGGGAGCGGGAGCGGGAACCGGAACGTCCACGGACGCCGGCTGCGGCTGCGGCTCCGGTTCCGGTTCCGGTTCCGGTTCCGGTTCCGGCCAGAACAGGTCCTGCGGCTCGGCCGGGGCAGCCGGCGCGGGCTCGGGCGCGAGGGGCTCCCCGGCGCCGCCGAGTGCGGCGGGGGCCGCAACCCGTGGCCAAGGTTCCCGGACACGGGCCGGCGCGGCGGCGGCCGACGCGATCGCCGACGACTCGCGAACACCGGCGCGCTCGGCAGCGGCCGGCGCGATCGCATCCGGCGCGGGCACCGACGGTTCCCGCACGTCGGCCGGTCCGTCCTCGGGAAGCCCCTGCCGGAAGGCCCCACCGCGAGCCGGGGTACGGGCCGCCCCGGCCGACGGGCCGTCCGGCAGGCCGCGTTCACCCGGAGAGCCGTACCCGGCGACGGGGTCCGGACCGTACTCGCCCCACCCGGCCGGTCCGGCTGCCGGGGCAGGCGGCCGGGGCCCCTCCCCGGCGAGGAGTGTCATGCCCGCCGCGGGCTGCTCCCGAGCCGGCGCGGACACCGGCCAGGGGTCGTCCTGCGGGTGCGGGCGGGCGGTCTCGGCTTCGAGGTCCCGCGGGCGCGGGGCGGCCGGCGCGCCGTGGGGCCCCTCCGCCTGGGGGTGCGGGATGTCCACCCCCGCCTCGGCCCGGGCCCGCGCCGCCGGTACGTCGCCGCACGCCGCCTCCTGCGCCCGGGCGGGCCGCCCCGGCGGGGTGCCACCGCCGGCCGAGGTCCCGGCCATCGCGGGCACGGCTTCCCGTACGCCGTCGAGACCGTCCGCCACCGGGGCCGCCTCGCGGACCGCCCGGCCGGCCGGGACGGACCCGTGGTCCGGGGCCGTCGCCGCCGCCTCCGGACCCGCCCGGCCGGACACGGCGGCCCACGGTCCCGGCGCCTGCGTCCGTACCTGCGCGTCGGGCCACGCCGCTCCGGGTGCGGCGGCGACGAGTTCCGGGGACTGCGCCGGCACGTCGGGCACCGCCCGGCCCGCGCCGTGGATCTCGGCCCGCGGAGCCGTGGCGGGAGCCGGGCCCGTGCCGGCCTGGCCCTGAGCCGGGCCCGTGGCCTCGCCCAGGAGCGGGTTCATGACCGGGTCCATGACCGGGTTCATGACCGGCTCCGGGATCGGGATCGGAGCCGGAGCCGTGGGCGCCGTCGGGTGGAAGGTGCCCGTGGTCGATGTCGTGCGCGTGGGGTACATCGTTGCCTCCCTCGTCATGCGAACAGCCGGCGCCAGGTTTCCGGGCCCGGATAGCCGTCGGCCTCGGCTCCGCGCCAGCCCTGGGCGCGCTGGAAGGCCTCGACGTTGCGGCGGTCGGCCTCGCCCCAGCGGGAGCCCGGGCCGGCCGTGTAGTACGCGCCGAAGCCCTTCTTCACCAGCCGGCGGCCGAGGGCGGCGATGGACGGGTGGGACACCCCTGGGCGGAAGGTCGCCTTGCCGGGGTAGGCGGGCTTGCCGGCCGGCCCCGGAGCGCCGGCCTGCGTCGGCGGGTTCGGTGCGGCGCCCGGCGTCGGCGGGATGTCCTTGCCCTGGTGCTGGGCGAGCAGTCGCCAGGTGTGCGCGCCCGGGATGCCGTCGGCGTCCGCGCCGGTCCAGCCCTGGGCGCGCTGGAAGGCCTGGGTCGCCTGCCGGTCGGCGTCGGTCCACCGCGTGCTGACGCCCCGCGGGTAGAAGCGGGAGCCGCCCCGGTCGGACAGCATCCGGCCGAGCTGGGCGACGTACGCGTTGTCCGCGCCCGGCCCGAACTTCGACGCCCCGGGGAAGGTGGCCGACACCGCCGGGGTGCCGCCGGGGGCCGGCGGGTCGGCGACCGGGGTCCCGGGCACGACGGCGCCCTTCAGCCCGTTGAAGCGGTACGGGAGGTACTTCGTCGAGTTGCTCCAGTAGCCGTAGGGCGTGGCCTGGCGGCGCGTCGTGGGTTTCGTCTGTTCGTAGGCGATGTAGTACGTCCGCGACTCGTCCCCCCATCCGCCGAAGAGCACGACGTGCGAGCCCTTGTTGGGGTCGGCCGGGTTGTGGAAGAGCAGCATGTCTCCCGGCAGCAGCTCTTCCTTGGTGATCCGGGTGGCGAACTTGTCGAGGCTGCCGGTCCATTCGTTCGTGCCGAGGTTCCAGGCCATCGAGACGTAGCCCGAGCAGTCCTGCCGGTAGCCGTCCGTCCAGTACTCGGACATGCTGTACGGGACCTGCGCGTCCAGCCACAGCTTCGCCCGGTTGATGATCGTCGCCCGGTCGGTCCGCTTCACCGCCGAGGGCGCTCCCGGCCGGCCCGGCGGCTTCGCGGGCGTGCCCTTCTTGCCTCCGTGCAGCGGTCCCCGGCTGCCCTGGGGCTGCCCCGGGTCGTCCAGCGACACCGTGCCGCCGGGTTCCGGCGCGGCCGCCGCGACCGCCGCTCCCGCGCCGCCGCCGAGGACCACTCCCGCGGCGGTGGCCAGGACCAGCGCCCGGCGGGCGCCCCGCGCGGCCGGATGGCCGCCGTCGCGCAGCGGTATGGCCCGGGCACGGGCGAGCGTGCGGCGGCGCTGGGCGCAGCCCCGGCACGGGCAGTCGCCGGCGGGTTCGTACTCCTCGAAGGCGGCCATCGGCATGGCCGGTGATGCCGGCGTCACTTCGTCCACGTGCGTCGGAGGCTGCATCGTCATGCGGTTCCGTCACTCCCTGTTCGTCCGCTGGCGGCCGGGACCGCATCTGGCGGGGCGTCAGATCCGGGTGACCCAGACATATGGTGCACGACAAAACCCCTAAACATGGGTTAATCGGACAGCGCGGGCGCGGCTTGTCACGAGCACCCCCGCAGGTGGGGTAGAGTTTTGCCTGTCACCAAGCGCCGCTAGCTCAGTTGGTTAGAGCAGCTGACTCTTAATCAGCGGGTCCGGGGTTCGAGTCCCTGGCGGCGCACAGACGAAAGAAGCCCCCCGCAACGAAAGCTGCGGGGGGCTTCTTCGTTTCCGTTCGCGGCGGGGGCTGACCGCGCCGCCCGTGGGGGCCTACGCCTCCGTTCCCGGCCGGATCCCGGCCCCCGTCAGGTACGCCGACACGACCACGTTCGCCGAGTACTGCCTGGCCGCCTTGTCGTACGAGCCGCCGCAGGTCACCAGCCTCAGCTCCGCCCGGCCCTTGACCCGCGGACCGTAGGCCTTGGCCGGGTCGAAGCCAGCGCGCTCGTGGACCCGTACGTCCTCGACCGTGAACTCCGCGACCGAGCCGTCCGCCCGCACCACGCGGATCTTGTCGCCCGGCTTCGCCGAGCTCAGGCCGTAGAACACCGCCGGCTTCGACTGCGTGTCCACGTGTCCGACCATCAGCGCGGTCCCGGCCGTGCCGGGCTGGGCGCCGCCGCGCCACCAGCCCACCGTGCCGGGGTTCTCGTACGGGGGCGGCTCGATCGCCCCCTGTGCGTCCAGGTCCCGGGTGATCACCGGGGCCTGGATGCCTATGGACGGTACGTCGACCCGCGCGGGCGGGGCCGGCCCGAGCGGGACGTGCACCGCGGGCATCCCCGGGGCCGCCGGTCCACCGGCCTGGCCGGGCAGCGCACCGGGCACCCCGGTGATCTCGCGGCCCCACAGCCACAGCCCGAGCACCAGCACCGACCAGGCGGCGAACGTCAGCAGCCGGGAGCCGCCGGAGCCCTTCGGCTCCTCGCTCACCCGCCGCTCACTCGCCGCTGCGGCGGCGGCGCAGGCTCAGCGCCCGGCCGGCGACCGCCAGGCTGGCCACCGCGGCGAGGACGGCGCCGATCACCGTCTGCGGCAGACCGGGGCCGTCGCCCCCGTGGCTCTTCTTCGTCGCCGCGGCCAGCTGCGCCGCGTCGGCGGCCCGGGCCACCTCGGCGGCCTTGGACTGCTGCGCCGCGTTCGTCAGGGACTTCGCGGCGATCTCCTCGGACATGCCGCCGCCACCCGCGTGGACCGGCCAGACCGGCGTGTGGTGGGGCTCCGGGTGGTGCTCGCGGCGGTGCTCGATCTCGATCGAGCCCCATTCGCGGTCGCCGCGGCCGCCGCACTTGACCCTGATGTCGTGGCGGCCGGGCTCGGCCCACGAGCGGATCATCGCGTCGCCCCACAGGGTGCGCCGGTCGTCGCGCCCCGTCGACAGCCGTACCTCGGAGACGAAGACGGAGGACTGGGCGATGGCCCAGTCGTCGTCACAGCCCCGGACGCGCAGTTTGACCTGCGCCCCGGGCTCGGCCGGATTGGGGTCGGCCGAGACGCTGCCGCGGTTCCCCTCCTCGGCGAGGGCGATGGGTGCGGCCACGGCGGACAGGGCCGACAGGGCGACGGCCACCCCGGTGACACGGAGAGCGATCAGATCGGTGCGCATGGTGAACCTCCTCAACAAGGAGATTCACGTGCGACGCGCCGCTCCGCATCCGGAGCGGCGCTCTCTTGGCCCGTACGAGTCAGCCGTACGCCCTAATCGGAGGCCTCAGACGAGATCGACGAGGTCCGCGATGGAGTCGAACGTCATCGTCGGACGGTAGGGGAACTTCTCGGTGTCCTCGGTGGAGGTCAGACCGGTCAGGACGAGGAAGGTCTGCATGCCCGCCTCCAGCCCGGCCAGGATGTCGGTGTCCATCCGGTCGCCGATCATCGCGCTGCTGTGCGAGTGCGCGCCGATGGCGTTCAGGCCGGTCCGCATCATCAGCGGGTTGGGCTTGCCGGCGAAGTACGGCTGCTTGCCGGTCGCCTTGGTGATCAGCGCGGCGACCGCGCCGGTGGCGGGCAGCGGGCCCTCGGGGGAGGGGCCGGTCTCGTCCGGGTTGGTGCAGATGAAGCGGGCACCCCCGTTGATCAGGCGGACGGCCTTGGTCATGGCCTCGAAGCTGTACGTCCGGGTCTCGCCGAGGACCACGTAGTCCGGCTCGTGGTCGGTCAGGACGTAGCCGATGTCGTGCAGGGCGGTGGTCAGGCCGGCCTCGCCGATGACGTACGCGGTGCCGCCCGGACGCTGGTCGTCGAGGAACTTCGCGGTGGCCAGCGCCGAGGTCCAGATGTTCTCGACCGGGACGTCCAGACCCATCCGGCTGAGCCGGGCCTGGAGGTCGCGGGGCGTGTAGATCGAGTTGTTGGTCAGCACCAGGAAGGGCTTGCCGGACTCGCGCAACCGGTTGATGAAGGCGGCGGCGCCGGGGATCGGGGTGCCCTCGTGGATGAGGACCCCGTCCATGTCGGTGAGCCAGGATTCGATCGGCTTGCGCTCTGCCACTGGACTGTTCTCCGCTCTCGGTGGCGTCTGGCCACGGTGACCTCTGGTCTCTACCACCCTATCCGGGCCGGGCCGAGGACGGGCGGGGCGTCCACGGCCCGGACGGGAGGGCTCGGGTCAGCCCAGTCGGACGTTGTCGACGGTCCAGTACCAGTTGTTGGCGCCGCTGTAGCGGAAGCGGACCTGGACGTCGGTGGCGCCGGCCGGAACCTGGAGCGCGATCGACTCGGACCGGGCGACGGCGTCGGCGGTGTAGCTCTTGGCGACCGTCGGCGTACCGCCGTTGTAGGAGACCAGGACCTGGGCGCTCTGACCGGCCTCGTGGCGGTAGTGCGTCTGGAAGGTCAGGTTCTTCGTGGTGCCCGCGGTGACCGCCCACTTGGGGGTGACCAGGGTGGAGTCGTAGGAGCCGGTGTGGCTCTTGTCGTCCCACTCGTCGGAGTCGGCGACGGCGAACACGTCGCGGGAGCGGACGTTCAGCTCGCGCCACTGGTCGCGCTGCGACTGGCTCCAGAACTCGTCGGTCGCGAAGGCCCAGCCCGCCCACTCGGCGACACCGCCGGTGCCCATCCTGGAGTTGTCGACCGACCAGCCGGCCGGCGGGGTGTGCGTGAACCCCTTGGTGGCGGCCGGGATGCCCGTCTCGTCCGCGCGCGCCCGCAGGCCCGGGCGCAGGGTGTCGAAGGCGTCGCCGTCGTCCGGGGCATCCAGCGGGATGCCGTCGACGTCGGAGCCGGCCGGGACCCCGACCTGGGCGAGCGCGGTCGCCGCGACGTCGACGAGCTTGACGTCGCTGCGTACCGAACCGGCGGGGATCCCGGCGCCCTTGGCGATGACGAAGGTGCCGCGCTCCTGGATGCCGGAGCCGCCGTGACCGCCCGCGTCGGTGTGTCCGTGGTCGGTGGTGACCAGGATCTTCCAGTTCTCCTGGCCGTAGGTGGGCCGCGACCGGACCGCGGTCAGGAGCTGGCCGACCAGCGTGTCCACGCGGGCGATGGCGTTCAGGTACTCCTGGCTCGCGGCGCCGGAGGAGTGGCCCGCGTGGTCGATCTCGCCGAGGTAGACGAAGGCCGCGTCGGGGTCCTGGTCGCGCAGTTCCGCCGAGGCGGCCGCGGCGATCTTCGGGTCCTCGCTGCCGTAACCGTCGCGGTCACCCTTGAGGTTGAGCCTCTTGTCGACCTTGGAGGAGAAGACCGGGCCGTTCTGGTCGGTGGAGGTGACCGGCTCCCAGTCGGCGGCCGCGTACGTGTGGAGCGCCGGTTTGGCGTTCTCGATGCGGGTGAGGAAGTCCGGGTAGGCCGTGTAGTTCTTGCCGGTGAAGGAGTTGTCCTTCACCCCGTGCTTGTCGGGCCAGACGCCGGTGGCGATGGTGGACCAGCCGGGGCCCGAGGAGGTGGCGGCCATCGGGTTCGCGTACAGGGTGCTGCGGGCGGTCAGGCCCTGGGCCATCAGGCCGTTCAGGTGCGGGGCGTCGGCGGCCTTGACGCGGTCCAGGACCGTGCCGTCGATACCGATGACGAGCACCTTGTTCGTGACCGCGGCGGCTTCTTCGGCCGTCGCGGCGTGAGCACCGAGGCCGGTGGCGAGCAGGGCGGTGGCGGTGGCCGCCACGGCGAGGGTCCGTCCGGACAGGACAGTGGGCACGTACTCCTCCGGGAGTGGTCGTGGAGAGGGGCGCAGGGCGTGTGCGGGCGTACGGGCGTACGGACGTGCGGGCGTACGGGCGTGCGGGCGTGCCGCGGGTCCGGACCGGAGGCGAGGGTTCGGTCCAGACCCGTTATCTCGGGGTCACTGTTCCCCTCGCGGGTGGCCGGGAGGCTGCCGGTCAGCTTCCGGTGGCCGACTTCCACGCGTCGACGTAGCCGGTGAGGTTCTTGTCGATGTCGGCCCAGTCCGGCTCGAAGACCTCGACTCCGGTCATGAGCCGGGTGAGTTCGACGTCGTTGGCGTCGGTGGGCCGGACGTCCGTGCGCGCCGGGAAGCCGCCGCCGACCCCGCTGACCAGCTTCTGGGCGTCCTCGCCGAGCAGGTGGTCGAGGAGCTTCCTGCCGTTCTCGGCGTGCGGGGCCTTGTCGAGCAGGCCCGCCGCGTACGGGAGGGAGAACGTGGTGGGCTTGCCGCCGGCTTTGGCGGGAAACCAGATGCCCAGGTTCGGCATGGACCGGGACTGCGCGAAGTTCATCTGGACGTCGCCGTTGGCGACGAGCAGCTCGCCCTTGTCGGTCTTGGGGGCGAGCTTGCTGGTGGAGGAGGACGGGCCGACGTTGTTGGCCTGGAGCTTCTTCAGGTACTCCATCGCCGGTCCCTCGCCGCCGAAGTCGTGCATCGACTTGACGAGCACGGCGGTGCCGTCGCCGGCCACTCCCGGGGTGGAGTACTGGACCTTTCCCTTGTACGTGGCGTCCAGCAGCTCCTCCCAGGTCTTGGGGGCCTCGGGCAGCTCCTTCTTGTTGTAGACGAAACCGAAGTAGTTGTTGACGACCGAGGTCCACTTGCCGTCGGAGGACTTGTTCGCACCGTTGACCTTGTCGGCGCCCTGCGGCGTGTACGCCTGGAGGAGGCCCTTGCCGTCGGCCTGCTGGATGAAGGGAGGCAGCGTGATCAGTACGTCGGCCTGCGTGTTGGTCTTCTCGCGGACGGCGCGCTGGACCATCTCGCCCGAGCCGCCCTCGACGTACCGGACCTGGATGCCGGTCTTCTTCGTGAAGTCGGCGAAGACCTTGTCGTACCAGCCGTCGCCCTTGTCGCCCTTGAGGCCGTCGGCGCTGTAGACGGTGACGGTACTCTCCGCGCCACCCTGGGAGCCGACGGCGGCGGACCCGCCGCAGGCGGTGAGGCCGACGGCCAGTGCGAGGCTGCCGGTGACGGCGACGGTGACACGCAGGTACGTGATGCGGGGCATGGAACTTCCTTACCGGGAAAGGGGGTCGGCGGGGCGTTGCGGACGTGCGGGGGAGGCGGCAGAGGGGCCGGTGCGGTCACGGCACTAGCGGTACGCGGCCCTGGTGCGGACGCGCGAGACGGCCAGCAGGACCAGCAGGGTGGTGGCCATGAGGACCACGGCGACGGCGGAGCCGCTGAAGAGCGAACCGCGGTCGGTGGCGGTGAAGACACGGACCGGCAGGGGCATCCAGTCCGGCGGGTAGAGCATCATCGTGGCGCTCAGCTCTCCCATGGACAGGGCGAAGCAGAGCCCGGCGGCCGCGGTGAGGGACGGCAGCAGGAGCGGGAGCCTGACCCGCCACAGCACGTACGCGGGGCGGGCGCCCAGGGAGGCCGCCGCCTGCTCGTAGGCGGGATCGAGACGCTCCAGGGCAGCCGCGACCGACTGGTGGGCGAACGCGGTGACGAGGATCGTGTGCGCCAGGATCACGATCGAGCCGGTGCCGTTCAGGAGCAGCGGCGGCTTGCTGAAGGCGACGAGCACGGCGAGGCCGACGACCACGGACGGCACGGCGACCGGCAGCACGAACAGCGCGTCCAGGGCGCGCTTGGCGCGCCGGCCCAGCCGCGCCGCGGCGAGCGCGGCCCAGGTGCCGACGGTGAGCGCGAGCAGGCTGGCGGCCAGGGCGGTGACCAGCGAGGTCGTCAGCGCCCGGAGGGATTCGCCCCGCACCGCGGCGGCGTAGTTCTCGGTGGTCGGGCCCGAGGGGAACGCCCCGGACCAGTGGGTGGAGAAGGACGCGGCCACGACGACGAGGAGCGGCAGGGCGAAGAGGGGCAGGAAGAGGAGGCCGAAGAGGCACCAGGCGGCCCACCGGCCGGTCCTGCTATGCACCAGCACGCTTGCTCACCACCCGGTAGAGGCCGAACAGGCCGACGGAGATCACGATGTTGACGACGGCGACCACGCAGGCGGCCGCGTAGTCGGATTCGAGGACCGCCTTGCCGTAGACGAGCGTCGGGAGCGTGGTGACGCCCTTGGCTCCGGTGAACAGGACGATCCCGAACTCGTTGAGGCACATGACGAGGACGAGGCTGCCGCCGGCCGCGAGGGCCGGCAGGGAGTCGGGGAGGATCACCCGCCGGACGATGCGGGCGGGTCTCGCGCCGAGCGAGGAAGCCACTTCCAGCTGGGCGGTGTCCAGTTGGGAGAAGGAGGCCAGCAGCGGGCGCATCACGAAGGGCGTGAAGTAGGTGATCTCCGCGAGGAGGACGCCCCACGGGGTGGCCAGGAAGCGGAACGGTCCGTCGGCCGCGCCGAAGACGTCGGTCCACAGGCCGTTGGCCATGCCGACCGTGCCGTAGAGGAAGAGGAGGGCGAGGGTGATGAGGAAGGAGGGGAAGGAGAGGAAGACGTCGATGAACTTGGCGACGGCGCGCGCCCCGGGGAACGGGACGAAGGCGATGACGAGCGCGAGCGCGAAACCGAGGACGAGACAGCCGGCGGTGGCGCCGACGGCCAGCCACACCGTGGTGCCGAGGGCTTCGCGGAAGGAGTGCGAGGCGAACACGGAGGCGTAGGCGTCGAAGGCGCCGCCGCCGTCCTCGGGGCTGAGGGACTGCTGGACGACCAGCGCGAGGGGGTAGAGGAAGAACGCGGCGAGCACGGCCACGGGAGGAACCGCCCAGAGGTGGCCGGGCACGGTACGGGGCGCCCGTGCGGCCTGCGCCGCGAAGCCGCCCGGGGCTTCGGCCGGGGGGCCTTGCCGGCCCGGTGCAGGGCTTCGTACCGGCTGGTGGGGCAGTGCCGGAGCTTCGGGGTCAGGGCGCGCTCCGGCCGCCCGCGGGGGTGGGCGGCGGTCCGTGGCCTCAGCCATCGGACACCGCTGCGGACAGCAGGACCGCGTCGCGCGGCGCGAAGTGCAGGGTGACGCGGTCGCCCAGGGCCGGGGTCTCGCGCAGTTCGTGCAGGTCCGCCGTGACGCGGTGGCCCTCGACGTCGACGTGGAGCCGGTGGGTCGAGCCGCGCCACTGGACCTCGGTGATCGTCCCGCTGAGCGCGTTGGGGCCGGCGCCGAGGCCGAGCAGGTGCGGTCGCACGCACAGGGTCGCAGCCGCGCCGACGGCCGCGCCGCCCGGGTCGAGCGCGAGGCGGTGACCGGCGAAGAGCGCTCCTTCGGCGGCCACGGTGACGGGCAACAGGTTGGCGTTGCCGACGAAGGAGGCGGTGAACTCGGTGCGCGGGGCCCGGTACAGCTCCTGCGGTGTGCCGCAGTCCTGGAGGCGGGCCCGGTCCATGACGGCGATCCGGTCGGCCAGGGTGAGCGCCTCGACCTGGTCGTGGGTGACGTAGAGGATCGACACGTCGGGCAGTTCGCGGTGCAGCCGGGCCAGTTCGGAGAGCATCCCGGAACGCAGCTGCGCGTCGAGCGCGGACAGCGGCTCGTCCAGCAGCAGCACCCCGGGGCGGATGGCGAGCGCGCGGGCGATGGCCACGCGCTGCTGCTGTCCGCCGGACAGCTCGCGCGGGTAGCGGCGGGCGTAGGCCGCCATCCCGGTCATCTCCAGGGCCTCGGCGACCCGGCCGGGGATCTCGGCCTTGGGCACCTTGGGCACCTTGGGCACCTGCTGCGCCCGCTGCGCCCGCTGCGCCTTGAGACCGAAGGCGACGTTGTCCGCGACGCGCATGTGCGGGAAGAGCGCGTACTGCTGGACGACCATGCCGATGCCGCGCTTGTGGGGTGGGAGCGCGGTGACGTCCCGGCCCCCGATCAGCACCCGGCCCGACAGGGGCCGGACGAAGCCGGCGACGGCCCGCAGCGCGGTGGTCTTGCCGGATCCGGAGGGGCCGAGCAGTGCCATGACCTCGCCGGGCTCGACGGTCAGGTCGAGCCGGTCCAGGACGGTGGTGCCGCCGTAGGCGACGGAGACGGAGTCGAAGCGGATGCCGCTCACGCGCGGGGCTCCTGCTCGTGCGGGGTCCGGTGCGGGCGCTGCGGGTGGTCCTGCCGGCCCAGTAGGGCGGGGAGTTCGGCGACGGAGCCGAGGACGTGGGTGGCTCCGTGGGAGCGCAGGGCCTCGCGGTCGTGGGCGCCGGTGAGGGCGCCCGCCACGATGCCGGCTCCGGAGCGGACGCCGCTGAGCATGTCGTACGCCGTGTCGCCGGCGACCACGGTCTCGCGTACGTCGGCAGCGGCTTGGGTGCGCAGGAAGGCGGTCAGCACCATGTCCGGGTGCGGGCGGCCGCGGCCGCCCGCGTCGGCGGGGCACAGGGTGAGGTCGGCCAGGCCCCGCCAGCCGAGGGCGTCGAGGATGGCGTCCTGGGTGGCGCGGGCGAATCCGGTGGTCAGGACGACGGTACGGCCCTGCGCGCGGAGCTCCTCGATGGCCTCGCGGGCGCCGGGGACCGGCGCGACGAGGCCGCCGTCGACGAGCTCTCCGTAGGCCTCCTCGAAGGCGGAGTTGGCGCGCTGCGCGAGGTCCTCGGCGCCGAAGAGGTGGCGGAAGACGGAGATCTTCGACTCCCCCATGGTGTCGCGGACGTACTGGAGCTTCGCGCCGTGGTCGGCGCTGCCCGGCTCGACCCCGAGGCGTTCGGCGGCACGCTCGAAGGCGCGCTCGACGAGGCCGCCGTCGGCGACGGTGGTGCCGGCCATGTCGAGGACGACCAGCTTGCCGGGGGCGGCGGGGGTGTGGGGCGTGAGTGGGGTGTCGGGCAGGTAAGGGGTACGGGGCGTGTGGGGGGTGTGGGAGGTGTTCTCGGTCATCGTGCTTACCAGCCCAGTTCGTTGGCGGTGGTCTCGGCTATGGCGGGCGAGCAGGTCATGCCCCGGCCACCGGGTCCGGTCACCAGCCAGACGCCGTCGCTCACCTGCTGGCGGTGGACGACGCGGGTGGTGTCGGTGCACTGCGCGTACACGCCCGCCCACCGGTGCCTGATCTTCGGCAGCGGGCGGCCCAGGAAGGACTCGATGACCTCGGCGAGGTGCTCGTAGGGGTCTTCGAGGGTGTCGAACGCGAAGGGGTGCTCGTACTCGTGCGTGTCGCCGATGGTCAGTCCGCCGTCCCGGCGCTGGACCATCAGCAGTTGCATCTTGTGCGCGGCGGCGACCGGAGCCTGGACCTGCTCGGCGTTGAGTTCGTCGAGGGCGCCGCTCCGGTAGGCGGGGTAGTAGCGGAAGCTGTCGGCGTCGGCGACCGAGGTCGTCAGGGCCTCGCCGAGCGGGGCGGTCTGCATCATCTGCAACCGGACGCGGCGCACCGGCAGGTCGGGGACCAGCTCACGGACGAGACCGGACAGCGAGGCACCGGTGGCGAGGACGACGGCGTCGCCCTGGTGGACGTCCCCGTGGTCGTCGCGGACGGCGGCGGGTCCGAGGCGGGAGCGGGAGCCGGAGCCGGAGCCGGAGCCGGTGACCTCGCGGACTTCGCGGCCGGGAAGGAAGGTGTAGCGGCCGGAGGCCTCGAGGGCCTCCCGCAGGTGCAGTTGGGCGGTGCGCGGCTCGACGGCCGCGTCGCGCTCGCACCACAGGGCGGCCCGGAAGGCGCCGCGCAGGGCCGGGTTGATCTGCCGGGCCTCGTCGGCGGTGACCAGCGCGTAGCCGCGGGCGGCGGCGTCGGGGCGCGCGACGGCCGCCTCGGCGACGGCGTACTCGCGGGCATTGCGTACCGGAGTGAGGGATCCGATGGCCCGGAAGCCCAGGCCGGGCACCCGTTCACCGATCTCCTCCCAGAGCTGGCGGGCCCGCAGGGCGGTGTCGAGCTCCTCGCCCCCGGCCCGTCCGCTGACCCAGATCTGGCCGAAATTGCGCAGTGACGCGCCGCGGGCCTCGGCCTCACGCTCGATCTGGACGACCTCGTGGCCGCGTTCGACTGCTTGCCAGGCGTGCATGGTGCCGACCACGCCGCCTCCGACGACTATGACTCTCACGTGCACCACGGTGGTGGCGGCCCGTGACCCGGGAGGATCGCGCGGGCGACGGACCGGTGAACAGCCCCCGACGCTTGGACTAGACCCGTTATGATTCCGTGATCACGCGCCGCCCGATTGATGCCCGGTTGATGCGCTTCAGTGCTGGTTCATTCGGTCGTGGACGGACGGAGGCGGGTGGTGAAGCTGAACCGGTCGCCACGGTAGAGCGAACGCACCCGCTCCAGCGGCCGGCCGTCCCGGTCCCGCGAGAAACGGTGGATGAGCAGCATCGGGAGTGCGGGCGGCGTGCCGATCAAGAGGGCCTCGCGGGGGGTCGCGAGGACCGTTTCCAGCTTCTCGTCGGCCTCGCCGAAGGAGATGCCGAGGCTGTCGCGGAGGTAGCCGTAGAAGGAGGAGTCCGGCTGGAAATCGATGTCGAGGCGCGGTGCGCGGGCGACGCGGATGTACGTGCTCTCCAGCCCGACCCGTTCCTCGTCGGCGAGCAGCACCCGTTCCAGGTGCCAGACGGGCTCACCCGGTTCGGCGCCGATGCCCGTCGCCACGTCGGCCGGGCAGGGGAACCGCTCCAGGCCGATGAGGTGCCGGCCGGGCGTACGTCCCTGGCGGCGTACGCCCTCGGTATAGCTCGCCAGCGACAGCGGCTGCTCGAGCTTGGGCCCGGCGACGACGGTCCCGCGGCCGGAGCGACGCAGCCGGCCCTCGAGCAGCAGCTCGCGCAGGGCCTGGCGGACGGTCTCGCGGGAGACCTCGTACCGCTCGGCGAGGTCCCGCTCGGTGGGCAGCGGCCCGCCCTCGCCGAGCTCGTCGAGCAGCCCGGCGATGCGGGCCTTGACGGCGTAGTACTTGGGGATGCGGCCGTGCTCCGGAATCCCGGACCGGACGGGCAGGCCGGGCTGGTGGTGCGCGTACTGGCTCGGTTCTTCCACCCTCGGACTCTACGTGGACCACGCGGCGGCGCTCCGAGCACGGCGACGGGGTGACTGGCGGTGGCCGGGGCGGCTGACGGTGGCCGGGAGGCCCACGGTGGCCGGGAGGCCCACGGTGATCGGGCGGCCCACGGTGGCCGGGAGGCCCACGGTGGCCGGGAGGCCCACGGTGATCGGGCGGCCGACGGTGGCCGGGAGGCCCACGGTGATCGGGCGGCCGACGGCGACGGGTGACTCGCCGCGCCCGGGCCGACTCGCCGCGGACCGGGCGGCGGGGGCGGACCGGCAGGGCGGAGGACGGACCGGGGCAGGTCGGCGGGGCGAGGACCGGGGCAGGTCGGCGGGGCGAGGACCGGCAGCGGAGCCGAGGAACCGGACCAGCCGGGCGAGATCGCACCCGGCGCAGCTCGGCGGGAAGAGGCGAGGCGGGGACGGGAGGCGGGGACGGATTTTCAGGGCAGGTCGGCCGGGACGGACTGACCTCCCGCGCTCGGCTCCGTTCAGGCGGAGGGAGTGGCGCGCAGGCGGCGGGCTCCGAGGACGAGCCCTCCTCCGACGGCCAGGGCGGTCCCGGCGCCGGCCCCGTACACCCAGGCCTCGCGGCCGCGACCGGTGTGGGCCAGCGCCCCCGCCTCGCCGGTGCCGGTCTCGGTGCCGGTGTCGGCGTCGTCGGGCCCCTGGATGTCGAAGCGGTAGCCGCCGGCCTCGCCGATCCAGTCGCCGTCGTCGCCCTTGCGCTGGACGAGGGCGGCGTCGGCGACGACCTCTCCGTGCGGGGTGTCGGCGGCGAATGCGAGGCGGACGGTGACGGTCAGGGATCCGCCGGGGCCGACGGTGAAGCCGGCGAAGGCGTCGCCGCCGTCGAAGACGGCGATGACCTCGTCCCGGTCGGTGTGCTCGAGGCTGGCGGGGAAGGTGCCGGCCTTGGCGTCGAACTCCATCCGGATGTGCGACGGGCGCAGGGCGCGGGCCGTGTCGGTGAACACGACGACGGGGTGGATGGCGGTGCACTCGGTGGGGGTGGTGTTGGTGAGGTCGAGGTACCAGGTCTGCGGGGCTCCGCCGGCGCGGTACACGGCCGGGCCGCCGCGGATCCGCGCGCCGATGGGGAACTGGGGGCTCTTCCCGTCGCCGCAGATGGCCTCCACGCGGGAGGGCAGCGCGGGGGCCGGGCGGGCCCCGCCGCCGGCGCCGACGTCCGCGGCCGCGGTGGGGGCGGCGACGGCAGCGAGAACGGCGGAGAGGGCAAGGGCTTTGCGCAGTCGCATGGAAGACCTTCACTACTCGCCGACGGACAGGACGATAGTCGGACGAGGTGACAATCACCCCGGCCTCGCCCGCACCCTCCCACGCGCCCGCGACCCCGTGTCCACCACCACGCCCGAGTCCTCGGCGATTCCCCCCATATGGCGGTCACGGGCATTTCCGGGCCCAGGAGCCCGCGGTCGCGTGCGTCTCCAGGCCGGGGAGCCCGCGGTCACAGGCGCCCCGGACCCGAGAACCATCACGATCACGCCCGCCCGGGAGTGTGGGGCGACGCTGAAAATGCCGACGGGTCCGGCACTGAGGGTGCCGATGATCGAATCAGGATCGCCCCGCTGGGGTGGTCCCAGCGGGGCGCTTGTCGGCAAGGCGTCGCGGCCCTCGGCCCTCGGCAAGGTGCCGGGACGTCATCAGTCGAACTCCATGCCGAAGTATGGGTCGGGTTCGCCTGTGTAGGGATCGATGCCGGACTCGCGGCGTCGTTGTTCCTCGCGCCAGTGAACGAAGTGCGGAGAGGGCTCCCCCCAAAGGGAGGCATCACTGAGTGGGCACTCGTCGAAGCCCTTGGCGAACAGACGACGGAGGAACTCCGCCATTCCACCGTCGTAGATCTTCCAATGGGGCCAGCCGTGCCGTTCCCAGACGATCACCGGCCACTTGTCGGGGTCGTCGTCGATCGTCAGCCAACCCAGGATGTCGGCTCCGCAGCTCACGCCCCATGCAATGACGACTTCAGGTTCAGCATCAACCCCGTCTGGGCCTCCCTCGTCCGCCCATATTTGCCGCATGGTGGCCGTCTCGCCCGACATGCTCCCGAGTTCCTGCCCGTGGGTTGGCTGCGTGGCCGCTTCGGGAGTGAGCACGCTGAACGCGTCGTCGATGCCTCCGGCTCCGTAGGTGGCCATGAAGGCGACGTAGTCGGATGGGAAGCCGACTCCCCAAGCCCGTCGCATCGCCTCCCAGTCCACCTGCTCATCGGCGCCGTCCCGTGGCGACATCGCCGCGATGAGGGCGGCGAGAGCTGTTCCTGCAGGTGGCATGTCCCCTCCAGTGCCGTGTTCGTCGGATGCAAGGTATCCGGCGCTGCCGACATCGCGTTGTGAGGGTCTGGAAGTTCAGTCGAGGACTTGGGTTACGGCGGACTGAGCGGCTTTCGTCGACGAGGGACTTGCCGGCGGCGAATGTGGCGACGAGAGATTGCGGGCCACCCGTTCGTCGGCAGGCACGCCTACCGATCATGCCGGCATCAAGCTGCCCAAACTGCCGCACTCATAGGCATCTTCAATGACGCCTGACACCCGGAGCCGGGGACCTACGGTCGCACGCGTCCGGACCCGGGAATCCCCGGTCACGCGCGTTCGCGCGTTCCCAGCCAGCGAACCCACGATCACGCGCCCCGGACCGGAGAACCCGCGGTCACGCTCATTCCGCGGCAGGCAGCCCCACGTTCGCGCGCGTTCCTCCGAGTACCAGCCGACGCCGAACCCGTCCCCGTTCGCCGTGTCCACAGCCAAGGATCACCGGGGCGTGAGGAGGGTGGTGACGGGCCCGACCCTCGGCCGTCGCGGAAGCTGGCGCCGATGACGCGGACGAGCAGCATGAACCAGAGGCCCCAGACAGGCACCCACGAACACGCGCGTTCCGAACCAAGAAAACCCACGATCACGCGCCTTCCGCGCCGGGGAGCCCACACGATCACGCGTGTCCCGGCCCGGGAATCCGCCACCACCCGAGCTCACCAGCAGCTGAAGCCCGCCACACCCCTGCTGCCACACCCACCCCGGCACGCCCACCACCGCACCGCCGACCGCCGCACCACCGGGCCGCACCACCGGGCCGCACCGCACCACCAGGCCGCCGCACCGCCGGGCCCCCGGGCCCCCGGGCCGCCGGGCCGCCGGGCCCCAGTACTCAGCCCACCCCTCGCCCGAACACCGGCGCAAGGACGAGCTCCGCCGCCCCCTCCGCGACGCCGACCTCCGCGAGGTCGACCCTCACTCCCTCACCACCGGCCACAGACAGCGGCCAGGCCAGGGACCTCTCCCCCACCACCGCACGGACGCCGTCCAGGAACACGCCCGGCGCAGCCTCCACCACGCGTCCCCCCAGCAACACCCGGTCCACATCGAGCAGCGCGACCAGGTTCGCCGCCGCCTCGCCCACGATCCGCGCGGCTTCCTCCAACCGGCCCTCCGCCACCGCCTCCAGGCACAGCACCTCCGCGCACCCGCGTCCACCGCACCGGCACTGCGGCCCGTCCAGCCGCAGCACCTGGTGTCCGAACTCCCCCGCCGCGGAGCGCCTTCCCCGGTACACCTCTCCGCCGACGCCCAGCCGGAGCCCCGCGCCCAGGCCGGTGCCGACGTGTACGTACGCCACGGCCAGGCCGAAGCCATCCCCACCAAAGCTGATGCCGCCCACGCCGCCCCCACCCGCAACTCCGCCACCCGCAACGCCGCCACGGGAGCCGACCCCGCCGGAGCTCGACCTACTCGAATGAACCCGACCAGACCCGTTCCCACCGAGGCCGACCCCGCCGGCGCCGACCGGCCCGGAACCGACCGGCCCGGAACCGACCGCGCCGAAGCCCGCCCCGCCGGATGCACCCTCGCCCGAGGCCCTCCCACCGGAGCCCGCCCCGCCGAAGCCCGCCCCGCCGAAGCCCGCGCCCGCGACCCCCGCGTTCGTGTCCTTGTCCACCAGCACCGGGAGCCCGAGGCGCCCCTCCAGTACCTCCCGCAACGGGAACCCCTCCCATTCCGGATGTCCCGTCACCCGCCCCAGCACCCCGGTCCGCCAGTCCAGCGGACCCGGCGCGGCCACGCCGACGCCCAGGACCGGCGGCCGCCCGGCCGGGCCGCCGTCCCACACCCGCGCGACCGCCCGTACGACCTCCTCCACCGCCGCGTCCGGACCGTCCCCGAAGCTCAGCGGACCCCGCCCCCGGGCGACGACGCGTCCGGCCAGGTCCACCCGTACCGCCGTCAGCTCGTCGCGATCCAGGTGCACTCCGACCGCGTACCGCGCCTCCGGCACCAGCCTCAGCAGCGTGCGCGGCTTTCCGCCCGTCGACGCCTCGCGTCCCGCGTCGGCCACCAGGCCGTCCGCCCGCAGCCGCGCCGTGATCTTGCTGACGGCCTGCGGGGTGAGCCCCGTACGGTCGGCGAGATCACCGCGCCCGAGGCCGGGGAGCCCGACGAGGTCGGCGCCGCGCAGCAGGTCCAGTACCAGCGCGTCGTTGTGCCCGCGCAGCACCGGCAGATTCACGCCGCTCACATTGCCCCTATTACCCCAGTCCACCTGCCCATTGTCCACCCTCCTTGCACTTAGGCAACACTGTTGCCAAAGTGTTCGCCATGAACGACACCGCCTCCGCCCCCTCCCTCCGCGTCGGACTCGTCGGCTACGGACTGGCTGGTTCCGTATTCCACGCCCCGCTCGTGTCCGCGACCGACGGCCTCGTCCTCGACACCGTCGTCACCTCGGACCCGGGCCGCGCCGCCCAGGCCCGGGAGGCCTACCCGGACGTCCGGATCGCCGCCACCGCCACCGAGCTGCTCGAACAGAGCCCGGCCCCCGACCTCGTCGTCATCGCCTCCCCCAACAAGACGCACGTCCCGCTCGCCACCGCCGCCCTCACCGCCGGCATCCCGGTCGTCGTGGACAAGCCGCTCGCCGCGACCGCCGCCGAGGCCCGCGAGCTGGCCGCGCTCGCGGACCGGACCGGGACCTTCCTCTCCGTCTTCCAGAACCGCCGCTGGGACAACGACTTCCTCACCCTGCGCCGCCTCATCTCCGACGGGGAGCTCGGCGAGATCCAGCGCTTCGAATCCCGCTTCGAGCGCTGGCGCCCGCAGCTCAAGGGCGGCTGGCGCGAGTCCGGCGCCCCGGAGGAGATCGGCGGCCTGCTGTACGACCTCGGCAGCCATGTCGTCGACCAGGCGCTGGTGCTGTTCGGGCCTGCCGTACGGGTCTACGCGGAGGCCGACGTCCGCCGCCCGGGCGCGGAGGCCGACGACGACACCTTCATCGCGCTCACGCACGCGAGCGGGGTCCGCTCGCACCTGTACGTGAGCGCGACCACGGCCCAGCTGGGGCCGCGGTGCCGGGTGCTCGGCTCCCGCGCGGGCTACGTCAAGTACGGCCTGGACCCGCAGGAAGGCGCCCTGCGCGAAGGCCAGCGACCCGGCGACCCCGGCCGCACGTGGGGCGAGGAGCCCGAGCACCTGTGGGGTCGGCTGGGCTCCGGGGAGTCGCCGCTGACCGGCGGCGGGACGCAGGTGCCGACGGCCCCCGGCGACTACCCGGCGTACTACGCGGCCGTGGCCGCGGCGCTGCGCGGCGGTGGCCCGGCCCCGGTCACGGCACTCGAGGCGGCGCACTGCCTCGACGTACTGGAGGCGGCGCGCAAGTCCTCGCTGGCCGGGGCGGCCGTCACGATCGCCTGAGGACGACGGCCGACGCCCCCGGCCCGACCGGCCCACCGAACCGACCGGCTGACCGAACCGACCCGCCGACCCGGCCCGATGCCCGCACACCAGCCAACCCGGCGACCAGCCAACCCGGCTACCCGGCTACCCGGCTACCCGGCTACCCGGCTACCGGGCTACCGGGCTACCGGGCGACCCGGCGATCCGCGACCGAGCGACCGGGGAGCCACGCGGCACCGGGTGCGGGCCGGAGACCGGAAGCCGGGGCGCGGAAGGAAGCCGGGGCGCGGAAGCGGGAGGCCGGGCCGGAAGCCGAGGCCCGGAAGCCGCGAAGCCGAGCCCTGTTGACCGAGGCCCGGAAGCCGAGGCCCGGAGGCCGAGGCCCGAGGGGCCGGGAGCCGGGTACGAAAAGGGCGGTGCCGTAGTCGACACGGCACCGCCCCTCGCGTCCACTCGCACACCGGGACGACTAGGCGCTCTTGAACTCCTGGCGCTGACGGCCGAGGCCCGCGATCTCCAGCTCCACGACGTCACCGGCCCGCAGGAACGGCTTCGGCTCCGGCTGGCCGGCGGCCACGCCGGCCGGGGTGCCGGTGACGAGGACGTCGCCCGGGTACAGGGTCATGAACTGGCTGACGTAGCGGACGACCTCGCCGACCGGGAAGATCTGGTCCGAGGTGTGGCCGTCCTGCTTGAGCTCCCCGTTGACCCACAGCTTCACGTCCAGCGCCTGCGGGTCCGGTACCTCGTCCGCGGTGACCAGCCAGGGGCCGAGCGGGGTGAAGGTCTCGCAGTTCTTGCCCTTGTCCCAGGTGCCGCCGCGCTCGGTCTGGAAGGCGCGCTCGGTCACGTCGTTGACCAGCACGTAGCCGCCGACGTGCGCGAGGCCCTCCTCGGCCGAGGCCAGGTAGCGGGCGGTGGCGCCGATGACGACGCCGAGTTCGGCCTCCCAGTCGGTCTTGACGCTCTCGCGCGGGATCAGCACGGTGTCGTCGGGACCGACCACGGTGTCGGAGGCCTTGAGGAACAGGATCGGCTCGGCCGGCGCCTCGGCGCCGACCTCGGCAGCGTGCCCGTGGTAGTTCAGGCCGATGCCCACGACCTTGCCTATGCGGCCCACGGCGGACCCGATCCGCAGACCCTCGGCGTCCAGCACCGGGAGCTCACCGGACCCGGCCGCGTCCCGTACGCGGGACAGCACGGAGTCGTCGGCCAGCAGCGCGCCGTCCACATCCGTGATCAGGCCGGACAGGTCCCGGAGGGTCCCGTCCTGGTCGAGCAGCGCGGGGCGCTCCGACCCGACGGGTCCTACACGCAGCAGCTTCATGGGCATTCTCCCGTGGTCGTGGGTGGTCGGCCCAGGGGCATGCCCTGGGCCGGCCGATGGGTTGCGGCCATCGGAGGATTGGCTGATCCTCCAAGATGTCGACCCAATCCGCAAGACCCCGTTCACAGACTGGAACGCCCTGCTCCGGCAGTCTCGGCAGTCCCCCGCCCGGCCCGCTCCTTGCGGTGCTGGAGCCAGGCCCGCTCGGCCACGGACCAGGCGGTGGTGGTGACCAGGTACAGCCCGGCCGCCAGCGGCACCACGGCAGCCGTGATCAGCGTCCCGAAGGACAGAAGGGGCAGTACGCCGCCCAGCTTGCGCATGACCTCCTGCTGCTCGGCAGTCACCCCGCCCCCCGCACCATCACGGACACCAGCACCAGCACGGGCCCGACCAGCAGCACCGCCGCCACCACCACCGCCACCGGCACGAGCCCGAGCACCACCGGCACCAGCCGTACTCCCACCGGGCTTCGCCCCGGCGGCAGCGGCGGTTTCCGCAGCGGCGACGGCCGCCAGCGCCGCGGCCCTGCGTCCGCGCACCGCGCTCCACGCGGCCACCGCCGCGATGGCGGCGAACAGCCCGATGAACACCAGCCCCCGCGCCCCGAACAGGCCGCCCTCCCCGAGCGCGTCCGCCCACCGGTCCCCCAGCGGCGCGGCGAACAGCCGGTGCCCGAGCAGCTCGTTGGCGGCCCCGCCGATCTCCGCCGAGGAGAACGCCCGGTACATCACGAAGAAGACCGGCAGTTGCAGCAGCACGGGCAGGCAGCCGGCCACCGGGGTCGCCCCGCGGAAGGCGGCCCGGCTCAGCGGGTGCAGCGCGAGCCGCACGAGCACGGTGAACAGCACGATCGCGGCAGCGGTCGCGGACTCGGCCAGCACCGGTTCCAGGAACCGTCCCAGCAGAGCGACAAGATGAGTGAATACGGACACGTGGGCCCTCCGAGGGGTCTCGTCGAACGTCGAAAAGAGATGCGTTTTCGGCGTGACGACCCGCGAGGGGCGACAACAGAGATCAGCGGTTCTAGGGATCGGCAGAGCGCCAAGGGCAGCAGACCGGTGGATCGTCAGACCAGTGGATGTGGATCTGGATCCGGATCCGGATCTGCGGAAACGGCGATCAGCGGTTGACGATCAGCGACCGGGAAGAACCGTGAGGATCGGAAGGAGCTGCGCGCCCCTACGCGGCCGTCGGGACCGGACGGCCGGGTGCCCTGGGCCGCGACCGGCCCGAGGCGTCGGGATCGCGCTGCGGCAGGAACGCCGTGCGCTGTTCACGATCACGGATCGCGGTGCGTATTCGGTGCGGCGGCACGGGCCGGACGAGCCGCGCGGCCATGGCCGAGGCCCCCACGGCGAGGGTGGCCGCCAGGGCGACCACGACCGCTCCGAGCCCGCCCTCACCGGCGAACAGCCCGAGGAATCCGGCGAGCAGGACGAGCGGCACGAGCACGGACAGCAGCCGGGCGACGAGACGCGAGGAACCCCCGGCGGCGGGCAGCACGAAGCGCACGGGACGAAGACTGCTGCGCCCTGTCATGTGACCCGCCCCCTCCCGCTCCAGAACCCGCTCCGACTCCAGCTCAACCACGACGAGGAGTCCACATCGAATGCGAACGCGAAGTCGAACTCGAAGTCGAACTCGAGACCGATCCTAGCCGCCCCCGCCGACAACGGGCAGGGCTCTGGATCACGTGCCGGCACCTCCCCGCCGGGCCGCCCGTCTCCCTCGTCAACGCTTGAGCGTCCCCCACACCACGAGCCGGTACTTGGAGGTGTACTCGGGCGTGCACGTGGTGAGCGTGATGTACGCGCCGGGCTCGTCGTAGCCGGAGTCCGGTTTGACGATGCTGCGCGGGACGGGCGCGATCACCCCGGTGTCGCGTTCGGTCGTCTCGCTCAAGGTCTTGCCCACGACGTACACGAACCGCTTCCCCTTCACCTCGACGATCAGCTCGTCCCCGGTCCTCAGCCGGTTGATGTGGCGGAAGGGTTCTCCGTGCGTGTTCCGGTGCCCCGCGAGCGCGAAGTTGCCCTCCGCCCCGGGCTGCGCGGTCCCGACGTAGTGGCCGGCGTACCCCTTGTCCAGCACGGACCGCTTGTCCACCCCTTGCGCGACGGGCACGACGACGCCGAGACGGGGAATGCGCAGGACCCCGTACGCCGCCTCCTGCACCGGCGGCTTGCGCGCGGGGCCCGGAGACCGGCCGGCGGGGCTCTCGTCGGGCGCGGCCGGTGCGTCGTCGGGCGCCGCGTCGGGGTCCGGCGTGGGCGTGGCGTCGACACCGGCTCCCACGCTCGGCTCCGCCTCCGCCTCCGCCTCCGGTCCGAGGGCCGCCCACTCACCCTCCAGGTCCGTCACCTGTTCGTGGGCCGCAGCGAGGGCCTGCCGGTTGGTCCACCACACCTGGTGCACCACGAGCAACAACACCACCACGCCGAGGGTGACGGCCAGTTCCCCGGCCGCCCACAGCACCCCCGCGAGACCGGCCCGGCGCGAACGCCGGCCCCTCCCCTGCACCACGATCCGCACGTGATCTCGCACGGGCGGCACCTTAAGTCCTCCCCCGTCAACTGACCAGCGCTAGTACGGTGTCAACCATGCGCCCCGACACGCCTGCCGAGCACATCGCCGAAGCCGAGCGCCTCATCCGCACGGCGACCCGCTACCCCGAGGACCAGGAGCCGCTGCTCCTCCAGGCCGCCGCCCACCTCGAACTGGCCGACGCACGCGAACGGGCGAGCGCCCTCTACGACCAACTCCTCGCCGGGGAAACGGCCGACCCCTCCCTGATCAAGGCCCTCCAGGCCGCCAACCTGTGGGAGTACGGCCACGAGCCCGAGGCCCGCGCCCTGATCTCCGGCATCCGCGCGGCCGCTCCCGAGGACCCCGCGCCCTGGGAGGTCATCGCCGAGGCGCTCGAAGCCCACGACGAGCTGGAAGCCTCGCACGAGTGCTTCACCGAGGCCGCCACCCTCCTCATCCCGGACCACGCCCCCCTCACCCAGGCGACGACCGCGCTCCTGACCGGGCGCCACCGCGTACGCCGCCTCCTGGGGCTCCCGCACGACGACTGGGACATGGTCGCGGACACCCGCCACATCGGCCCGATCCCGCTGGACGAACTCCACGACCCCAAGCGCATCTGGGCCCTCGGCTCCGACGACCCCGCCGAACTGCGCGCCGAGATCGCCCGTCTGCGCGCCGAACTCGGCGACCGCCGCGCCGCGCTCTCCCGCCCCTTCCCGGTGGCCATCCTCCACTGGCCGGCGCCGGAGCTGGCGGAACTCCTCACCTCGTACCCGACACTGGCCGCCGAATACCCCTCGCACGACGCCCACCTGGCCCAGGTCGAAGCCTCCCTGCGCACCCTGGCCGCCTCGGGCACGACGAACCTCGGCATCGTCACCGCGAGCGTCCCCTCGTACGAAGCCTTCGCCGCCTCGGAGAAGACCTCCCCGTCCTCCCCGTCCCTCCTGGCGGAATACGCCACCACCCTCGCGGCCCGCGGCAAAGCCACCTCATGGCCCCCGACCCCGTCCACCCCGTGCTGGTGCACCTCGGGCCGGCCGTACGCGGACTGCCACGGCTCAACCAGCTGACAGAGGGGCCGAGTTCACCCCGAGGCACGCACGACTGCGGCAATTCGGGCAGCGACGCCCACGGGGTCCTCGTGCTCCCAGAAGCGCATCACCACCCACCCCTCCCCCTCCAGGTGGGTAGTGGTCTCCAGGTCCCGCCCCCGGTTCCGGTCCAGCTTTGTCCGCCACCAGTCCGAATTGGCCTTCGGACTGGTGACATGTATCGGGCAGCTATGCCAGAAGCAACCGTCGACGAAGATCGCGACGCGGCGACCAGGGAAGGCGATGTCCATCGTCCGGCGCGGCATTCCGGGCACTTTCCACTGCAATCGGTAGCGGAGCCCCGACGCGTACAGCAGGCGCCTCACCGCCATCTCCGGCCCGGTGCCATGGCGCGCCTGCCCCTGCATTCGGCGGGCCACAAGGACGCTCGATGCCGTAATAGCCGGTTTCCTTATGAGATCAGCCATGCGAAGCCCTCCTCTACGCCGATCCTCCCACGCGCCGGAGTGGCGATCCGAACGCTCGGTGCCCCGCGAGCCGCCGTGCCCATATGTTCACGGAAGCATACGGAAAAAGAATAGCCAAAGCCTCTTCCATCAGTACTTTCAAACCTTCTGATGCAGTTGATCTTCGCAGTAGCGATCTCCTATGCAGGAACCTCGTAGTCGACCGCTCATCCGATACACCTGACCCGGCGTCGATCTCCACGAGGAAGCTGTCAGGGCCGACGGAGGCCTTGAGCTGTACCAGCCCTTGAGCGCCTCACAGGTCTCGGGATCCTTTTCGACCAGACCCACGGGCTGGAATCCAGATCTCTCCAAGCCGAGCGCCAGACCGCCGATTCCGGTGCAGATTTCAAGAGATCGCAGCGAGCCTGCGGAAACCATCGCACTCCTCAAACCGATTCGAATTCACCACTAATCTACTTGGCTCGGTCAGGGCCATCCCTACTCTTTAAGGTCACACCTTGCAGCTGGCAGAGAACCGTGCGCCCGGGAACAGCGGGAGCTGCTGGTGGCCGCGGGCCAGGGCCGCGGGTGGGGTGGGGCGGGGGGTCGTGAGGGTGAGGAAGGTGCGGAGGGCGGACAGGACTTCGGCCGGGGTGTCGCGGACCATCGACGGGGTGGCGCTGACCACGAGGATGCCGTGGGATTCCAGGCGCAGGCGGCGGCGGAGGGTCGCGTGCCAGGAGTCGCGGGTGTAGTGGTACTCCGCCGAGTCGATCTCCAGGGCCACGCCCTCGTCGGGCCAGTACGCGTCCGGGCTCGCCAGGAAGGTGCCGTCGGGGGTGTAGAGGCGGGCGTTCCACAGGGGGGTCGGGAGGTCCGTCGCGGAGAGGGTGTCGCGGGCCTGGGCCTCGGCGACGGAGCGGACCCCGGCGAGGAGTTCGGCGGCGGCCTCGCGGATCGCGGGGCGGCCCAGGAGGCGGGAGGCGCGCAGCTCGGTGTGCAGGTCGTGCGGGTGGCACCAGCCCGCCTGGACCACGTGGGCCAGGACCGAGCGGATCAGGTCGGGGGCCTCGGAGCGGGCGGCGAAGTCGGCGGCCGCGCGGAGCGGGCGGGTGCTCGGGATCCCGGAGACGGTGATGGTGCGGGGCCATCGGGTGGTGGGGAGCGGACGTACCTCCGGTGACCCGGCCAGTCGGCGCGGAGCCCGGATCAGGACGTCCGTCGGCGCGTACGGGGCCTCGCGGATGCCGAGCAGGGCGAGGGCGGCTCCGCCGGTGAGGGCGGCCGTGGTGCCGGAGAGCGGGTCGGAGCCGGGGGCGGCGGCGTACAGGACGGCGGCGAGGGCGCGTTGGCGGTGGTCCGGGGTGCCCGTCTGGAGGAGGTAGACCCGGGGCAGCAGGCGCTGCCAGGGCCCGCCGGGGCGGGTGCGGGAAGTGATCGTACCGCTGGGGACACCGGCGGTGGTGGTGAGCTGGTGGCGTGTGGCGAGGTTGAGCTGCCGACGGGCCACGGACACGGATACGGATCCGGATACCGGTACGGCTCTGGTCGCAGGCCCGGTCGTGGCGCTGGGCGGGGTACGACCTGGGGGATGAGTGGCGCTCGCTGGGCGCGCGGCCGACGTGCCGCGTGCGGCCTGCGGGGTGGGTGGGACGAGCGCGCCGCGCCGGACGCGCGGGGAGTGGTCGGGTTGCGCGGAGTGGGCGGCTTGGGCGGCTTGGGGCTTGCTGTGCGTGTGCGTGGTGCGCGTGATGGGGTTCATGGCCGCGATATGCCCCGCTCGAGCGGCACGAACTCCCCGATGGATGACATTTCGGGACCACCGCCGGGCGCTGCCCCGAGACGTGCCGGCCGCCTGTTGGCGTCAGCGGTGCTCTGCGCGTAAGCCGCGCGCTCGGCGTCAGCCGCGCCCTCCGTGTAAGCCGCACCCTCGGCATCGGCCGCACCCTCCCCGTAGGCCGCACCCTCGGCGTAAGCCGCACCCTCCGCGTAAGCCGCACCCTCGGCATCGGCCGCACCCTCCCCGTAGGCCGCACCCTCGGCGTAAGCCGCACCCTCCGCGTAGGCCGCACCCTCGGCGTGAGCCGCGCACTCCGGGTGAGGCGCGCCCTCGGGTGCAGGAGCACTTGTCGACGGGCCCGGGACGGGGCCTGGACCCGGACCGGCAGGCCGCTGCGCTCGGCCCCGGACAACAGCCGCAGCCGCAGCCGGACCGGCATCGGGCCGGGGCCCAGGGCCGGGGGCCAGAGCCAAAGCCGGTGGCCGGGGCCGGGGCCAGGTCAAAGCCGGGGCAGGGCCTGGGGGCCAGGGGCGGGGCCAGAGCCGGGCCGGGGCCGGAGCCCAGCCAGGTCGGAGACAAGGCCAGACCGGGCCCGGGCCAGAGCCCCGCCCAAGGGCCTGAGCCACAGCCCGGCCAAGGCCCCGGGCCACAGCCCGGCCCGGCCCGGCTCCCGAACCCCGTAGGGAGGGCCGGCTACGCCGCCCGGTTCGGGTGGTCCGGGGACAGGAAGACGATCACGCCCGTTTCCGTGCCCGGCAGGGGGGTGACCTCGTGCCAGCCCAGACGGCGGTACGTCGCCACCGTTTCCTTGGCCAGGCGGCTGGTCAGCAGCCACGCGCGGCGGTCCGGGGCGTCGGCGGTGATCTCGATCAGCAGGTCGCGGCCGGTGCCGCGGCCGCGCGCGTAGGGGCGTACGGCCAGTTCGTCTATCTCCAGCGCGCCGGTCAGGAGCTCCTTCACCCGGGCCGCGCCGAGCTGCGCCGCGACCTGGGCGTACGCGCGGTTCTTCGGGAAGGCCGCCGGCGTGATCCAGCCCGTCGCGAAGCCGTCGATGCCGGTGGCGGACTGGGCGAGGGCCGTACGGAAACCACGGCGCCGGGCGTCGGCCGGAAGCCGCGCGGCGAACTGACGAATGGTTTCTTCGTCTTCGTTCCACGGCGGGGCGGAGAAGACGTCGGCGTAGGCGTCGACCAGTTCGTCCGCGAGGTCGAGGACGGCCTGTCCGTAGCAGATCACGATGTCCTTGCTCCTGGTGTTGAGTTTGGGGGTGGAGGGGGCTGGGGGGTTTGCCCCTTTGGGTGGGAGATTGAATTTATGCCCATCCGGTTGCCTGGGCAGACATCACACGGATCCGGCGAGTGTGCGACAAATCCCCTCCCGTCCTCCGTGTCGGGTGCGGGACGGCCGCGTTGAGCAGGGTGTGGACAGACTGTTTCGGGTCGCCGGCGGGTGCGTGCTCGCGTTCCTTCTCGTCCTGGGCGTGGTCGCGGTACTGCCGCACGGCGTACGGGAGGCGGTGCCGGATCCGGTGATCGGCGGAGCCGTGCTGGTGCTGGGCGGCTTGATGGGCGCCCGACGGATGGCCAAGGGGCCGAGTTAGCCTCATGGGAGAACGGGTGTACGCACTGACGAGCGTACGTCCTGGTGTCCGTACCGCGCTGCCGAGATCCACCGAGATCGAAGTGCGGCTCAGCACGGCACCGTTGACGACGTGAAGGAGTCGTGGGGCATGGCACGGGTACCGAGTTCCGCAGTGGCGGCCGCCGGTCTGGTCGGCGGGTACGCCGTCGCCCGGTGGACCAAGAAGCGACCGCTCGGCGGGGTCGTGCTCGGCGCCGCCGGGATCGCCGCCGGGCGGGAGTGGCACGAGCGCGGCGGAGTGCCCGTCGCGGCCGGGCTCGGCGCGCTGTACCCCGCCGGCTTCGCCGGCGCGCACCCCCTGGCCAAGAAGGTCGGCGCCTGGCCGGCCGTGTTCGCAGCCGCGGGCGTCGTGGCGGCCACGGCCTGGGCCGTCGCCGACCGCGACTGACCGAGGTCCCGGAAGCCTCACCCTGACCGCGCCCCCACCGCGTGAGTGCCCGCGCGACGCGGGGCGCGGGCACGGGGCGCGGGCGCCGCCCCCCGCGCGAACGCCCGGTCTACGCGCCCACCGCGCGCGACACCGAGTAGATCAGCAGCCCCGCCAGAGCGCCGACGACCGTGCCGTTGATGCGGATGAACTGGAGGTCGCGGCCGATGTGGGCCTCGATCTTGCGGGAGGTGTGCTCGGCGTCCCAGCCCGCCACCGTGTCCGTGATCAGCGAGGTGATCTCCGCCCGGTACGTGGTGACCACGTACACCACCGCGCCCTCGATCCAGCCCTCCACCTTGTCCTGGAGCCGGCCGTCCGTGGCCAGGCGGGCGCCCAGCGCCATCAGCGAGGACCGGACCCGCAGGCGCAGTGTGCTCTGCTCGTCCTCCGCCGCCGAGATGATCATCGACCTGACCGCCGTCCAGGTGGAGGCGATCACGTCCTGCACCTCGTGCCGCGCGAGCAGCTCCGACTTGAGCCGCTCCACCCGCGCCCGCGTCTCCGTGTCCGACTGGAGGTCGACCGCGAAGTCCGCCAGGAAGCGGTCCACCGCCCCGCGCGCCGGGTGTTCCGGCATGTCCCGCATCTCCTGGACGAAGCGGAGCAGTTCCTTGTAGACGCGGTCGCCGATCTTGCGGTCCACGAAGCGGGGGGTCCACCCGGGTGCGCCGCCCTGGACCGCCGCCTCGACCGAGTCCGCGTGGAGAACCAGCCAGTCGTGAGCCCGCGCGCACATCAGGTCCACGACCCGGCGGTGGCCGCCGTCCGCGACGACCCTCTCCAGCGTCTTGCCGATGCCCGGCGCGATCTCCGCCGTCTCCGCGCGCCGCGTGATCGCCTCGCCCACGACGGCCTGCACATCGGAGTCCCGCAGGACCGTCAGCGCCCCGCGCAGGGCCGTGGCCAGCTCCGCCGTGACCCGGTCCGCGTGCGCGGGCTCGGCCAGCCAGGCACCGAGCCGGCCGCCGATGCCGAGGGCGTGCAGCCTCGTGCGCACCACGTCGGCGGAGAGGAAGTTCTCCCCCACGAACTCTCCGAGGGAGATGCCGAGCTGGTCCTTCTTCGTCGGGATGATCGCCGTGTGCGGGATCGGGAGTCCCAGCGGCCTGCGGAACAGCGCGGTGACGGCGAACCAGTCGGCGAGCGCACCGACCATGCCCGCCTCGGCGGCGGCCGCGACGTAGCCCGCCCAGCCGCCCGCTCCGTGGTGCTCCGCCCACTTGGCCGCGACGTAGACCAGGGCCACGAGGAGCAGCAGGCCGGTGGCGATCCGCTTCATCTGCCGGACGCCGCGCCGGCGCTCCTCGTCCGCCTCGCTGAAGACGAAGCCGCCCCGTGCCGCCGCGTTCTTCGTGCTGCTGCCCTGCTCCACGTGCTCCTGCTTTCCCCCGGGCGCCGGTTCGATCTCTATAGCATCCGACTCCCGGGGCGCCCTGGGAGTTCCCGGCGCGCCGGACGGCTCCTCCCGCTTCTCGAGCTCTCGCGGCTCCCGCACCTCCTCCGGCTCCACGGGGCTGGTCGGGCTCCACGGCGGTGCTACGGCTCCACGGCGCTGCTACGCCTCCTGCGGTCCGGCGGCCCTTCCGCCGTCCCTACAGCTCCTTGCGCGGATGCGTCTTCGACTTCGAGAGCCTGTTCTGCTTCGCGCTCTTCGGCGGCTTGACCTTGATCTCGACACCACCCCAGAACGCGAAGCCCGTCACGACCACCCGCGGAGCCCCCGGCTCCACCGGCCCGGGGCTGTCGCGCTGGTCGAAGGCACCCATCACGCCGATGCCCCGTACGTCGACCTCCACACCCGGCGGCACGGTGATCTCGATGCCGCCCATGACGGCGACGCAGTTGATCACGACCTCGCGCCGCTCGAAGTTCGCCTCGCGCAGGTCGATCTCACCGCCGCCCCAGAACGCCACCGCGTGAAAGCGGGAGGGCACGGTCCAGTTGCCCTTCCGCTGGAAACCCGACATGACCGCGACGGCCATGGCGGGGCCGCCGGCCGCACCACCGACCGCGCTGCCGCCCCCGATCCGGTCCGGCCACGCGGAGTCCGATCCGGCCGGCACGTCCTTGGTCAGGCCGACCGGGCCCACCGGGGCGGCGGCCACCGGCGCCGTCGCGCCGAGCGCGGGGAGATCGCGCGTCAGCGGTTCCAGCTCCGCGTAGGTACGGGACTTGTACGTCGCCTCCAGCCGCTCCTCGAACTCGTCCATGTCGAGCCGGCCCTCGGCGACGGCGTCCCGCAGACGCTCCACCACCCGCTCCCGGTCCGCGTCCGAAGCCCGCAGGTCCGGCAGCGACTTCTCGTACGGCACCGGCTCCTGGGGCAACGGCTTCTCAGGCCGCTCGTCACTCATGAGGACCAGCCTAAGCAGTCGCCGGTGAGAGTTGTACGGCCCCGACCCGGCTCCCCCTCAGGGTTGTCCCTGATTTATCCCCGGCCCCACCGCGCAGCCCGCACAGCCCGTGCAGCCCGCACAGCCCGCACCCAGCGCTGTCACCGCCCCGCCCTACCCCCGCCCCGCGTACATCCGCGCGATCACGTCCTCGATGTCCGGCTCCCGCACCGACAGGTCCAGCAGCGGATACGCGGCCGCCACCGCCGCCACCAGCGGAGCCGCCGAGGCCCGCGCCGGGAACGCCAGCCACTGGCGCGGCCCCTCCACCTTCACCACCCGCGCCCCCGGCACCTCGATCGGCGCGAGTTCGCGCTCCAGGTCCACCACCAGCGTCCGCTCGCTCTCCCCCGCTCCGCCCGCCGTGTGCAGCCCGCCCAGCGACCCGTCGTACATCAGCCGCCCGTGGTCGATCACCATCACCCGCTCGCAGAGCTGCTCGATGTCCTGGAGGTCGTGCGTGGTCAGCAGCACCGTGGTTCCGAGCTCCTCGTTCAACTGCCTCAGGAAGCCCCGCACCTTCGCCTTGCTCACCACGTCCAGCCCGATCGTCGGCTCGTCCAGGTACAGCACGTCCGGATCGTGCAGCAGCGCCGCCGCGATGTCCCCGCGCATCCGCTGCCCCAGCGACAACTGCCGCACCGGTACGTCGAGCAGTTCGGACAGGTCGAGCCGGTCCACGCAGCGCTCCAGGTTCTCCGCGAACCGCGCCGCCGGGATCCGGTACATCCGCCGCATCAGCCCGTACGAGTCCTTGAGCGGCAGGTCCCACCACAGCGTCGTGCGCTGCCCGAACACCACCCCGATGCGGTGCGCCAGGCGCAGCCGCTCACGCGCCGGATCGATGCCGGCGACCCGCAGGCGGCCGCCGCTCGGGGTGAGGATGCCCGTCAGCATCTTGATCGTCGTCGACTTGCCCGCGCCATTGGGTCCGATGTAACCGACCATCTCCCCCCGGGCCACCTCGAAGCTGATCCCGTCCACGGCCCTGACCTGCCGTTTCTCCCTTCGTACCAGGCCCGCTCGACGCCTTACGTCGAAGACCTTCTCGACCCCGTCCAGCGCGATCAGCGCATCCTTCGTCGCCATGTCTGCTCAGCTCCCCGTGCTCCGGTACGAACGAACTCCCGCGCGCCACGCCAGCGACGCGGGCACGAACACCGCGAACGCCACCAACGGGCTCGCGAACGCCGCCCACACCGGAAGCCCGAGGGGGTCGGGCCGCCCCAGGACGTACAGCGCGGGCAGCCAGTTGACGAAGGCCAGCGGCACGATGAAGGTCGCTCCGCGCAGCAGGTCCTTCGCGAACACGGTCGGCGGGTACTGGAGCATCGTGCAGCCCCCGTACGTGAAGGAGTTCTGCACCTCCGCCGCGTCCCCGGCGACGAACTGGAACGCCGCTCCCGCCACCATCACCGCCGCGAAGATCCCCGCGCCGGCCGTGATCATCACGGGGATCAGCAGCACCTTGCCGACCGTCCAGTCGAGTTGGTCCAGTTGCGAGACCGCCCAGCCGAGCACTCCGAGGCCCTGGGCGATCCGCCCCAGCCGGCGCAGCGCGAAGCGGTCGGCCGCGACCTGGGCGAGCACCGGGACCGGCCGGACGAGCATGGTGTCGAGGGAGCCGTCGCGGATCCGGGCGCCGATCCGGTCGGTGTTGCCGAGCAGCAGGTCGGCCAGGCCCAGGGAGGCCGAGCAGGACCCGTACAGCAGCGCGATCTCGGGGAGCGTGAAGCCGCCCAGCTCGTCCACGTGCGAGAACATGATGGCGATGGCGACGAAGTCGAGAAGGGTGATCGTCGCGTTCCCGAACGTGGCGAGGAGGAAGGACGTGCGGTAGGTCATCGTCGACCGGATCCACATGGCCGCGATCAGGCCGTAGCCGCGCAGCCCTTCCACCACCCGGTTGCGCCGCGGCACGTCCAGGGGCTCCAGGACCCCGGGTCGGCCCGGCCGCCCGGGGCGCACCGCCGTCCCGGCCGCCGCCCCCGGGAACCCGGAGCCTTCCGGGCTCCCCGGGCTCCCCGGGCTCCGCACCCCCTCGCCCGTCCTCTCACCCGTCGTCTCGCCCGTCTCCGCGGCCGTCCTCTCGCCCGTCCCCTCGCCCCGCCGGTCCTCCTCCGCCACCCGCTCAGCCACCCTGGACCACCACCTTTCGCGTAGCGGCCGACTGCATCAGCCGGCCCAGCCCCAGCAGGGCCAGTGCCCAGGCGGCCTGGAAGGCGAACGCCCCCGCCGCGGTGCCGGCTCCCGCGCCCTGGCCGAGCAGGACGTCCAGGGGGACCTGGAGCATCGCCGCCCACGGCATGACGCGGACGAACTCCCCGAAGCCGCCCGGGAACACGGTCAGCGGCAGCAGCATTCCGGAGAAGAAGACCGAGGCGACGGTAGCCATCAGGTTGATGCCGGCGCCGTCCATCAGCCAGAACGCCGCCAGTCCCAGCAGGTAGCGCAGCGCGAAGCTCACCACCAACCCGAGGGTCACCGCGACCAGGAACAGCAGCCAGCGCAGCGGGTCGGCGGGCAGCGCCAGCTCGAAGGCGAGTGCGCCGACCACGAGCGGTACGACGCCGCGGCCCAGGAGTTGGAACCCGGCCCGGCCCAGGTCGCCCGCCAGCCACCACAGCTGGAGGTCGGCCGGGCGGTACAGGTCGACGGCGATGTCACCGGTCCTGACGCGTTCCTGGAACTCCTCCTGGAAGCCGCCGCCGATCAGCGCCCCGGCGGCGAGCAGTGCCTGGCTGACCCACATGAACGTGAGGGCCTGCGCCTGGTCGTAGCCTCCCAGTCCGGGGCGTTCGTCCCACAAGGCGATGAACGTGTAGGCGAGGACGAAACCGAACGCGGTGTTGGTGAACACCCCGGCCGCGGTAGCCGTTCCGTAGGTGGCGTACCGGCGGAAGCCCCCGGCCGCGACCGCCCCGTAGAGGCCCACTTCGTGACGCATGTTCGTACGCGCGCTCGGGCGCACCCGGTCCTCCGTTTCCCACGCCGTGGCTGCGTCGTTCCCACGTCGTTCCCACGTCGTTCGTACATCGGCCAAAGCGCGCGAGCTTAGTGCGGAGGGGCGATCCACGCGAAGGAATTACGCCCGTCCGAAGCGGAACCGGCGGCCATCGGGTAGACACCAGAGGTACAGATGTGGATATTTCGTACGGCGCCGAGGAGTCCCGGAGATGAGCGACCCGTCACCACCGCCCGGTTGGACGCCTCGTGATCCGGACACCCCCGAGGAACGACGTCCCGCCGACGCGGGCGCGGCCTCGCCCCAGGGACCCGAAATGACGGCCGGCGAAGCCAAGAAGGGGAAGAAGGCCGAAAGGGCGGAGCGCAGGCGCGCGACGGCGGCCGGAGCCGGCGGGGCGGGGCGGCGGACCAAGCGCAAGCGCACCGGCTGGCGCCGGATCCTGCCCACCTGGCGGATGGTCCTGGGCGCCTTCCTGCTGCTCGCCCTGCTGGTCGGCGGCGCTCTGGTGGCCGGTTACCTGCTCGTCGACATCCCGCCCGCGAACGCGGCGGCCGTCGCCCAGTCCAACGTCTACCTCTACGCCGACGGCTCCCAGCTCGCCCGCGACGGCGAGGTCGACCGCGTCAACGTGCCGCTCTCCCAGATCCCCCGCACCGTCCAGGAGGCCGTCCTGGCCGCCGAGGACCGCGACTTCCACTCCGAACGGGCGGTGGACCCGGCGGCGATGCTCCGCGCCGCCTGGAACACGGCGACCGGCAAGGGCACCCAGTCCGGTTCGACCATCACCCAGCAGTACGTCAAGAACTACTACCTGGGACAGGAACAGACCATCAAGCGGAAGGTGAAGGAGTTCTTCATCGCGATCAAACTCGGCCGCGAGAAGTCGAAGGGCTACATCCTCGAGGGGTATCTGAACACCAGTTACTTCGGCCGCAACGCCTACGGCATCCAGGCCGCCTCCCAGGCCTACTACGGCAAGGACGTCGGCAAGCTCACCACCGCCGAGGGCGCCTACCTCGCCACCCTCCTCAACTCCCCCAGCGCCTTCGACGTCGTCTCCCACCCCCAGGGGCGCCCGCGCGCCCTCGCCCGCTGGAACTACGTGCTCGACGGCATGGTCAAGAAGGGCTGGATGACGGCCTCCGAACGCGCCGCCGCCCGGTTCCCCGAACCGGGCAAGGTCCGCCCGGCCGCCGGACTCTCGGGCCAGCGCGGCTACCTCGTGGAAGCCATCAAGGACTACATCGTCGAGAACGGGATCCTCGACGACAAGACGCTCGCCGAGGGCGGATACCGCATCACCACGACCATCGACAAGCGCCGCCAGACCGCCATCGTCGACGCCGTCAACGACAAGATGGTCAGCAAGCTCGACCCCGGGAAGGTCAAGGCCGACCGCGTCGTGCGCACCGGCGCCGTCTCCATCGACCCGGCGACCGGCAAGGTCGTGGCCCTGTACGGCGGCATCGACTTCACCAAGCAGTTCGTCAACAACGCCACCCGGCACGACTTCCAGGTGGCGTCCACCTTCAAGCCGTTCGTGTTCGCCTCGGCCGTGCAGAACGACGCGCACACGCAGGACGGCCGCACGATCACCCCGTACACGATCTACAACGGCGACAACAAGCGCCGCGTCGTCGGCACCCGCATCCCCTACGCCCCCGAGAACGAGGGCCAGCTCAGCTACGGCAACATCACCGTCAACACCGCCACCGACCTCTCCGTCAACGCCGTCTTCGCCCAGATGGTCGTGGACGTCGGCACCGACAAGGTCAAGCGGACCGCCGTCGCCCTCGGCCTCCCCGAGAACACCCCGAACTTCGACGCCGTGCCGGCCATGGCCCTGGGCACCATGCAGGCCAGCGTCCTCGACATGACCCAGGCCTACGCCACCCTCGCGGACCACGGCCGCCACACCCCGCACACCTTCGTGGAGAAGATCACCAAGGCGGACGACACCGTTCCGCTGCCGCACCGCGAAGTGACCCAGGCCGTCAGCCGCGAGGCCGCCGACACCACCACGTCCATGCTGGTCAGCGTCGTCGACAACGGCACGGGCACGGCCGCCCTGGCCGCGGGACGCCCCGCCGCGGGCAAGACGGGCACCGGCGAACTGGACCGCTCCGCCTGGTTCGCGGCGTACACCCCGAACCTGGTCACCGTCGTCTCGATGATGGGTCAGGACCCGGACACCGGGACCCTGGAATCCCTCTACGGAGCGCTCGGCGAGGCCCGCATCGGAGGCGGCGGCTACCCGGCCCGGATCTGGGCGCAGTACACGAAGACGGCCCTGGCCGACAGCGACCCCGTCGACTTCGACCTGGAGCTCATGCCCGGCGCCGGCCAGCCGCCGCCTCCCTCGCCCGTCAACCCCAACCCCAACCCCCCGCAGCAGACACCGGGCGAGCGCCCCTCCGGGCCGCCGACCCGTCCCACGCCCAGCCCGCCGACGGGCGGGCAGACGCAGGACGGGGACGGGGACGGACAGGACGACGGCGGCCGGTCGACGAGCGGTCAGGACGACGGGGGCGGCGACAACGGCGGCCGGGACGGCGGCGGCCGGACGGACGGCGGCCGGACCACGGGCGGACAGGACAACGGGGGCCAGACCGCCGGCGGCCGGATCGCGGGCGGCCGGACCACGGGCGGGCTGAGCACCGGAGGCCGGGGCGAGGCCGGCGCCGCCGCAGGCGCCCGCGGCGGCTCCACGGAGGGACAGCGCCCGCCGGCGGACCTCCTGGAATGACCCCGGCCGACCGGCTCAGTGGCCGGAGGTCACCTTCAGGCCCACGACCGCGACCAGCAGCAGGGCGATGAAGAAGATCCGGGCGGCGGTGACGGGCTCACCCATCACGGCCATACCGACCACCGCCGCTCCGGCGGCGCCGATGCCCACCCACACGCCGTACGCCGTACCGATCGGCAGGGTCCTGACCGCGAGCGACAGCAGCACCATGCTCGTCACGATGCCTGCGCCCGTGAACAGGCTCGGCCAGAGCCGGGTGAATCCTTCGGTGAACTTCATGCCGATCGACCAGCCGACTTCGATGACACCGGCGATGATGAGCAGGACCCAGGCCATGACAGGCACCTCCAGAACGAGAGCGGAACGGGGGGTGCGTCGTCTTGTCATGCAGCCATCGGCACCACGGTGCACAGCGACAGCCACCCGGTACGGCGCGTCTCGTCGGGGGTGTGATTATCGTAGCAAAAACAGACGAAAGGGGCCGGTGACCATCGTCACCGGCCCCTTTCGACCATGGAACACAAGGGGGCAGGGAGGGCCCGGGCAGTCGGGCCCCTACAGGTACAGCCCCGTGGAGTCCTCCGACCCCTCCAGCCGCTCGGCGGCCACGGCGTGCAGGTCGCGCTCGCGCATGAGCAGGTACGTCGCCCCGCGCACCTCCACCTCGGCCCGCTCCTCGGGGTCGTAGAGCACCCGGTCCCCCGGCTCGACCGTCCGTACGTTCTGCCCGGTCGCGACCACTTCGGCCCAGGCCAGCCGTTTGCCCACCGCGGCCGTGGCGGGGATCAGGATGCCGCCGCCCGAGCGGCGCTCACCCTCCGGCGAGTCGGACTTCACGAGCACGCGGTCGTGGAGCATGCGGATGGGCAGCTTGTCGTGGGTGGTGGTGTTCTCGCTCACGCCCCGAACCTACCCGCCCGCGCCCGCGCCGCGCCCGTCCGGGTCATCAGCGCTTGCGTCGTGCCGAGACGACGAGCAGGCCCACGACACCGGCCACGAGCAGCGCGGCCGGCACGATCCGCTCGACGCGCGGGGCGCCGTCCTCGTGGCGCAGCCCGTCGCGGGCGTCGGTGACCAGGCGGTTCACCGTCGCCACCGCGCGGCCGACGGCGTGGTCGACGGTCCCGACCACCTTCGCCCTGGCGTCCCCCACGATCGTCTTGGGGTGGACGCGCACACCGATCTCGTCGAGCGTCTCGGCGAGCTGGTCGCGACGGCGGACGATGTCCGCCTCGATCTGTGCGGGGGTCCTGGCTTCCGGCACCGCGCTGCCTCCGTCGTCGTGGTCGGTCCCATGAGGGCGTAGCCCCTCATGAACAGTCTGTCAGCAGCTTAGTCTCGTGACCGTACCGATCCCCTCCCGAGGAGACTGTTGAGATGAGCGAGCGACTTGAGCCGGGCGACATCGCCCCCGCCTTCACCCTGCCCGACGCGGACGGCAACGAGGTCTCGCTCGCCGACCACAAGGGCCGCAAGGTGATCGTGTACTTCTACCCGAGCGCGCTGACGCCGGGCTGCACCAAGCAGGCCTGCGACTTCACGGACAATCTGGCCGTCCTGGCCACGGCCGGCTACGACGTCGTCGGCGTCTCCCCGGACAAGCCGGAGAAGCTCGCGAAGTTCCGCGAGCAGGAGCACCTGAAGGTCACCCTGGTCAGCGATCCGTCGAAGGAAGTCCTCACGGCGTACGGCGCGTTCGGCGAGAAGAAGCTGTACGGCAAGACGGTCACGGGCGTCATCCGCTCCACGGTGGTCGTGGACGAGGAGGGCAAGGTCGAGCGCGCCTTCTACAACGTCAAGGCGACGGGCCACGTAGCCAAGATCATCAAGGACCTGGGCATCTGACCCGCCCCTTCCCGACGGAGCGGCCCGCACCTCACCCGGTGCGGGCCGCTCCGTTTATCGAACGAAATCAGCCGTAACCATCCGACTATCGGTCCGTTACTCCGTACGAGGGCCGCACGTGCGGCCGGGAGACGGAGGGGGCTCATGACCGACCCGTACGAGCGAGGCACGCTGGCCGCGGCCGTAGCCGACTCACGGGGCTGGGCCGACCTGATGCGTCGCCTCCACCTCAAAGAGAGCGGCGGACAGCGTCGCGTCCTCCAGGAGAAGGTCGCCTCCCACGGGATCGACAGCAGCCATTTCTCGCATCGCAGCCCGTGGCGCAAGTACCCCGACGAGGCGATAGAGGCGGCGGCCGCGTCGTCGACCACGCTGCGCGAGGTGGCACTCAAACTCGGTCTGCGCCCCGCGACCGGCGCGCTGTCGCACCTCGTCCGACGCATGGCAGCGGCGGGCATCGACACCGGCCACTTCCCGGGCATGGGCCGCGAGCCCGTCGAGTTGCCGTTCACCCCGGCGGAACTCGCCGCCGCCGCGGCCACCGCCGACAGCGTCCGCGGGACGGCCCGGGCCCTGGGCGTGCCCGACGACAGCCGGTCCCGGGCCGCTCTCGGCAGAATGCTCAAGAAGCACGGCATCGGCACCGCGCACTTCCGCAACTCCCGGACGGCCGTCCCCGAGGACCTCCTGCGCTCCGCCGTTCCGGCGGCCACCAGCTACGCGGACCTCATGCGCACCCTGGGCCTCGAAGTGAACGACGTCAATCACCGCCGGGTACGCCGCCACGTCGTCCGGCTCGGACTCGACGCAAGCCACTTCAAGCGACGCCCATGGGCGTCGCGGACGCCGGCGGCGCCGAAGCCCGTCGCACCCGGCACCCTCACCGTCCTCCCGGAGGGATCCGCCCGATGCGGCCGCTCACGCCTTCACCGGGCACTCCAGGAGGTCGGCACTCCGTACGTCTGCACGAGCTGCGGGAATCCCGGTGAATGGCTGGGCCGACCGATCACCCTCCACATCGACCACATCAGCGGGGACTGGCTCGACAACCGGCGCGAGAACCTCCGGTACCTGTGCCCGAATTGCCACAGTCTGACCGAAACCTGGTGCCGCAACCGGCGCCCGAAGTCCGTCGCCTCCCCGACGTCGGCCCCCTAGAATGAGCGAGGCCCTATCAGATGCAGTGTCTGAATTGAGCCATATATCGCGGTTGTGGTGGAATTGGCAGTCACGCTGGGTTTAGGTCCCAGTGGGGTAAAACCCGTGGGGGTTCGAGTCCCCCCAACCGCACGCACACGAAGGCCCGGCTCACAGAGCCGGGCCTTCGGCGTTTCGGGCGGAGCCGGGCCGCTCAGCCCAGGAGTTCGCGGACCACCGGGACCAGGGCGCGGAAGGCCTGGCCGCGGTGGGAGATGGCGTTCTTCTCCGCCGCCGTGAGTTCCGCGCAGGTGCGGGTGTCGCCGGCCGGCTGGAGGATCGGGTCGTAGCCGAAGCCGCCCGTGCCCGACGGGGCGTGGCGCAGGGTGCCCAGGAGGCGGCCCTCGACCACGCGTTCCGTGCCGTCGGGGAGGGCGAGGGCGGCCGCGCAGAAGAAGTGGGCGCCGCGGTGCTCGTCGGCGATGTCGCCGAGCTGCGCGAGGAGCAGGTCCAGGTTCGCCTTGTCGTCGCCGTGGGCGCCGGCCCAGCGGGCCGAGAAGATGCCCGGGGCGCCGCTCAGGACGTCCACGCAGAGGCCGGAGTCGTCCGCGACCGCCGGGAGGCCGGTGGCCCGGGCCAGGGCGTGGGCCTTGAGCAGGGCGTTCTCGGCGAAGGTGACGCCGGTCTCCTTGACGTCCGGGACCTGCGGGTACGCGTCCGCGCCGACCAGCTCGTGCGGCAGGCCGGCGTCGGACAGGATGGCGCGGAGCTCGGTGACCTTGCCCGCGTTGCGGGTGGCCAGGACGAGACGGCTGGGAGGGGGCGTCGAGGTCATGACCCCATTATCGGCCGTTCGGCCCCCGGCTCAGCCGTCGGCCGTTCGGCCCCCGGCTCAGCCCGGAGTGCAGACCTTGGAGATTTCCTTCGCCGCGTCCGCGACCGGGGTGATGTCCGGGGTGGAGTTGCCGCCCTCGAGGGAGGTGCGGACGTTCTTGACGGCCGTGTTCATCGACGAGATGGCCTTGCTCAGGTCCGCGTTGTCCGTCTGGTCGCCGACCTTCTTGAGGTTGGCCTCGATCTGGTTCAGCGCGTTCTGCGCGTCCTGCGGGCTGTTGCCCGCCTGGGAGACGGCCTGCTGGAGGTCGTTCGCGCCGTCCGTGATGGCGACCGCCGTGCTCGCGCAGTCCATCGCCGTCGAGATCGCGTCGCAGGAGGTGACCGCGGGTATGACGAGGGCCGCGGTCAGGGCGACGGCTGCAAGGCGGTACTTCGGCTTCACTTCGGCCCCCGGGGCGAGTCTGGTGTGCGGACGTGTACTGGAACGTGGACGGGCGCACGGTTTCGACGCCGTGCGCCCGTACCCCGTCAGACGCGGGGACGCGCCCCGCGGTTGCCGGTGGACCGTTCTAGAGCGTGAGATCCAGGGCGCTCAGCTGCAGGGCCTCCAGGTCGGCGCAGCCGCCGGCGGCCAGGTCGAGGAGGGCGTTGAGTTCCTTGCGGTCGAAGGGCTCGGCCTCCGCGGTGCCCTGGACCTCGACGAAGCGGCCGTCGCCGGTGCAGACCACGTTCATGTCGGTGTCGGCCCGCACGTCCTCCTCGTAGCAGAGGTCGAGGAGCGGGACGCCGTCGACGATGCCGACGCTGACGGCGGCGACGGTACCGGTGAGCGGCTTGCGGCCGGCCTTGATCAGCTTCTTCCGCTGGCCCCAGGAGATGGCGTCCGCCAGGGCGACGTAGGCGCCGGTGATGGCGGCGGTGCGGGTGCCGCCGTCGGCCTGGAGGACGTCGCAGTCCAGGACGACGGTGTTCTCGCCCAGCGCCTTGTAGTCGATGACGGCGCGCAGCGAGCGGCCGATGAGGCGGGAGATCTCGTGGGTGCGGCCGCCGATCTTGCCGCGTACGGATTCGCGGTCGCCGCGGGTGTTGGTGGCGCGGGGCAGCATCGAGTACTCGGAGGTGACCCAGCCTTCGCCGCTGCCCTTGCGCCAGCGCGGCACGCCTTCGGTGAAGGAGGCGGTGCAGAAGACCTTGGTGTCACCGAAGGAGACGAGGACGGAGCCTTCGGCGTGCTTGCTCCATCCGCGTTCGATGGTGACCGGGCGGAGCTGTTCGGGCGTACGACCGTCGATGCGAGACATGGCACCGAGCCTAGTCGGTGCGGGGGGTGGGGCAGGACCCCCGTCGGGGGCGCGAAAAGACCCCGTCCGGGTGCGTCCGGGCGGGGTCCTTCGTACGCGGTCCGCGTGGGTGAGCCGGGGGCTCAGCTCACATCATGTCTTCGATGTCGGCGGCGATCGGGTCGGCGTCGGTGCCGATGACGACCTGGATCGCGGTGCCCATCTTGACGACGCCGTGGGCGCCGGCTGCCTTGAGGGCGGCCTCGTCGACCTTGCTCGGGTCGATGACCTCGGTGCGCAGTCGGGTGATGCAGCCTTCGACCTCTTCGATGTTCTCGATACCGCCGAGCCCGGCGACGATCTTCTCAGCCTTGGTGGCCATGTGTTTCTCCCTGAGTTCTACGAAGAACGAGTCTCGGCGGCGCCGTTGCCCTTCGGCCGGCGTTGGTGCGGCTGACCGGCCGGTGTGGTCCGCTTCGTCACGGTAACCCACGGTTGGCCCAGTTACGCGAGCGCGTGCCCGGCATCTGCCGAATGATGACGATCAGCAGCAACCTGCCCTGCGGGCGGGTGAAATGCGATCGCTTCACAAGTGGTCTACACCAGTGTGCCGCACGTGTCGCGGCTGCCAAAACGGGCCTGTCAGGGAGGACGCGGATGAGCGCGAGCAGCACCGCAGCAGAGCCACAGCCGAAGCGGTGGAACGGCCTCTTCCAAGGGCTGCAGAAGATGGGCAGGAGCCTCCAGCTGCCGATCGCCGTGCTGCCCGCCGCGGGCATCCTGACCCGGCTGGGCCAGGCCGACGTGTTCGGCAAGGACGGCCTGGGCTGGACGGACGTCGCCAAGGTCATCGCGGCTGCGGGCGGGGCCCTGCTCAACGCCGACCTCGGCCTGCCGCTCCTCTTCTGCGTCGGCGTCGCGATCGGCATGGCGAAGAAGGCGGACGGCTCGACGGCGCTGGCGGCGGTGGTCGGCTTCCTGGTGTACCGGAGCGTCCTGCGCGCGTTCCCCGAACCCTGCCCGATCGGGACCGTGGACATCGGGGGCGGCTGCCTGGGGACCGACCAGACCTTCGCCGAGTACAACTTCCAGAATCCGGGGGTGTTCGGCGGCATCGTCATGGGCCTGCTGGCGGCCTGGTTCTGGCAGCGCTACCACCGCGTCAAGCTGGTCGACTGGCTCGGCTTCTTCAACGGCCGCCGGCTGGTCCCCATCATCATGACCTTCGTCGCGATCGGCTTCGCCGTGCTCTGCCTGTGGATCTGGCCGCCGATCGGCGACGGGCTGGAGAGCTTCTCGGACTGGCTGGTGAGCCTGGGGTCGGTGGGCGCGGGCATCTTCGGCGTGGCGAACCGCGCGCTGCTGGTGATCGGCCTGCACCAGTTCCTGAACGTGCCGGTGTGGTTCCAGTTCGGCAGCTTCACCAAGCCGGACGGGCAGACCGTGCACGGCGACATCCCGATGTTCCTCGCGGGGGACCCGAACGCCGGGCTGTTCCTCACCGGCTTCTTCCCCATCATGATGTTCGCCCTGCCGGGGGCGGCGCTCGCGATCACGCACTGCGCGAAGCCGGCGCGGCGCAAGGAGGTCGGCGGCCTGATGCTGTCGGTCGGACTGACCTCCTTCGTCACCGGCATCACCGAGCCGCTGGAGTACTCGTTCCTCTTCCTCGCGCCCGCCCTGTACGCGGTCCACGCGCTGCTGACGGGCGTGTCCATGGCAGTGACGTGGGCGTTCGGGGCCAAGGACGGCTTCAGCTTCTCGGCGGGCCTCATCGACTACGTCATCAACTGGAGCCTGGCCACGAAGCCCTGGCTGATCATTCCGATCGGGCTCTGCTTCGCGGTCGTCTACTACGCCGTCTTCCGCTTCGCGATCACCAAGTGGGACATCAGGACTCCGGGCCGGGAGTCCGACGAGGAGATCGCGGTGATGCAGGCGGAGAACACCAAGGCCTGAGCCGCGGCCCGGCGGCGGCGCGGCCCGGGGTGGGGCCCCGGTCCCGCGCGAAGCCCGGGACCCCGGTCCCGCGCGAAGCCCGCGAGGGACCTGCCGGAACATGACCAAGGCCCCCTGAGCGGAGGGGCCGGAGGTACCGGCCGGAACCGACGTACGTCCCGCTCGTCGCGCCCATCCGTATGACCAAGGCCTTCGGACCCTCAGGGTCCGAAGGCCTTTGTCGTGTATGCACCCGTGTGTCCTCCCCCACGGAAGTGGAGGGTTCCTTACCTGAACCTCACGTGCTAAAACTGGTCTACACCACTGAGTGGTGTAGACCACGCGGGGCCTTTCGGCCCCCGGGGTCCTCCCCTTACCTGAGACGCCGCCGCCCCCGTTTTCCATGTCCCGGCAGCGCCTTGTCCAATGGAGGAAGTTGATGACTACGGCCACCGCCGCTCCCGCCAAGAAGCGGGGCTCCGGCCTGATCCAGGGTCTGCAGAAGGTCGGCCGCAGCCTTCAGCTGCCCATCGCCGTCCTGCCGGCCGCGGGCATCCTGCTGCGCCTCGGCCAGCCCGACGTCTTCGGCAAGGACGGCCTCGGCTGGGGCAAGGTCGCCACGGTGTTCGCCACCGCCGGTGACGCCGTCTTCGCCAACCTGCCGCTGCTCTTCTGCATCGGTGTCGCGATCGGCTTCGCCAAGAAGTCGGACGGCTCCACGGCGCTCGCCGCGCTCGTCGGGTTCCTGGTCTACAAGAACGTCCTCACCGCCTTCCCGGTGACCGAGGCCGTCATCAACACCACCGAGAACAACGGCGTCGACATCCCGGCGACCTACAACAACCCCGGCGTCCTCGGCGGCATCATCATGGGTCTGCTCGCCGCGGTCCTGTGGCAGCGCTTCCACCGCACGAAGCTGGTGGACTGGCTCGGCTTCTTCAACGGCCGCCGCCTGGTCCCGATCGTCATGGCCTTCGTCGGCGTCCTCGTCGGTGTCTTCTTCGGCCTGGCCTGGGAGCCGATCGGCGAGCTCATCGCCAACTTCGGCGAGTGGATGACCGGCCTCGGCTCCATCGGCGCCGGCCTCTTCGGCCTGATCAACCGCGCGCTCATCCCGATCGGCATGCACCAGTTCGTCAACACCGTCGCCTGGTTCCAGATCGGTGACTTCACCGACGCCGCCGGCGCGGTCGTGCACGGCGACCTGAACCGCTTCTGGGCCGGAGACGCCAGCGCCGGACAGTTCATGACCGGCTTCTTCCCGATCATGATGTTCGGCCTGCCGGCCGCCGCCCTCGCCATCGCCCACAGCGCCCGCCCGGAGCGCCGCAAGGCCGTCACCGGCATGATGCTCTCGCTCGCCCTCACCTCGTTCGTCACGGGCGTCACCGAGCCGATCGAGTTCTCGTTCATGTTCATCGCACCGGTGCTCTACGCCATCCACGCCGTCCTGACGGCCGTGTCCATGGCCGTCACCTGGGCGCTCGGCGTCCACGCCGGCTTCACCTTCTCCGCCGGCCTGATCGACCTCGGCCTCGGCTGGAACAAGGCCACCTCGCCCTGGATGATCATTCCGATCGGCCTGGTCTTCGCGGCGGTCTACTACTTCGGCTTCCGCTTCGCGATCACGAAGTTCAACCTTCCGACGCCGGGCCGCGAGTCCGACGAGGAGATCGCCGAGATGGAGAAGGCCGAGGCCAAGTAGGGCCCCGCGCCACGCCCCGGCACGACGTGGCCCCCGCTCTCCCGCAAGGGAGGGCGGGGGCTTCGTCGTACGCGCCTCCAGGGGACCCGGCGCGGGGCGGGTGCTCGCGAGGTGGGTGCGCGGGGCGGGTGCGCGAGACCGGTGCGCGGGGCGGGCGCGGAGGGTCAGACCTCGTAGACCGCGCCCGCGTGCGCCAGGTCCACCGGGCCGTCGTAGACCGCGCGGGCGTCCGCCAGGTTCTGCCGGGCGTCCGTCCACGGCGGGATGTGCGTCAGCACGAGCCGGCCGGCCCGGCCGTCGCGGGCGAACTCGCCTGCCTCGCGGCCGTTGAGGTGCAGGTCCGGGATGTTCTCCTTGCCGTGCGTGAAGGAGGCCTCGCAGAGGAAGAGGTCGGTGTCCTCGGCGAGCAGCCCCAGCTCGGCGCAGACACCGGTGTCACCGGAGTAGGTCAGCGCGCGGCCGCCGTGCTCGACGCGGATCCCGTACGACTCGACCGGATGGCGGAGCCTCTCGGTGCGGACCCGGAAGGGGCCGATCTCGAAGGTGCCCGGCTTCAGGGTCCGGAAGTCGAAGACCTCGCTCATCGAGCGCTCGTCGGGGACGTCCTCGTAGGCCGTGCACAGCCGCTTCTCGGTGCCCTCGGGGCCGTAGACGGGGATGGTGCCGCAGCGGCCGCCCTCGTGGCGGTAGTAGCGGGCGACGAAGTAGCCGCACATGTCGATGCAGTGGTCGGCGTGCAGGTGGCTCAGGAAGATCGCGTCGAGATCGTAGAGCCCGATGTGCCGCTGGAGATCGCCGAGGGCTCCGTTGCCCATGTCGAGGAGCAGCCGGAAGCCGTCGGCCTCGACGAGGTAGCTCGAACAGGCCGATTCCGCGGACGGGAACGAACCCGAACAGCCGACGACGGTGAGCTTCATGGAGCGTGAACCTCCGTGGACGGTCCGTGGACGGATGCGGGCCGTGCGTGGGTCGAGCGTAAGGCGCGAAACCTCCGGTCGCTCCTCCGCGGCGGGCCGTTGTGGGGGGAATCACCTGTGCTGTCACCCGGTGGAGCGACGGGGCGTATCGGGGTTGCCGTGCGAGTTGCCGTGCGGGTTGCCGTGGCGGTGCCGCTCCGGCGCCTCGCACGGGAGAGCGGTGCGGGGGTGCGGTACGGGTGCCGTCCGGTCCGCTGCCGTGCCGGGGGCCCCTTGCCCGGCTACGGTCGGAGTATGGACACGTCCTGGTGGCCCGCGGTCGCCGCGGTGGTGGTCGTGGTCCTGCTGGTGCTGGTCCCCCGGCGGGCACGGCATGTCGCGCAGCCGCCGCACGGGCCGGGACCACCGCCGCGTCCGCAACCCGGTGAGCTGTGGTTCCTGGAGAACGGACAGCCCTGTCTGGTCCTGGGCGTACGGAGCCACTGGGCGCGGATCGCGCGGATCACCGGGAAGTACGACGACCGGCGCTCCGGGGTGATCCCGCTGCCGCCGGGGGTGGTGGGGGCGCGGGGGGCGTTCCTGGAGGCGGACCGGGTGACGGAGGTGTCGGTATGGGAGTTCGCGCGGGCACGGCGGCTGGGGGTGGTGGACCCGGCGGTGTGGGACGAGGTGAAGGGACTCGGGTCGTCCGGGTGAAGCGGGTCTACGATCCCGCGGAGCCGGAGGCCGACGGAGTCAGGGTGCTCGTGGACCGGCTGTGGCCGCGGGGCCTGTCGAAGGAGGCGGCGGAGGTCGACACGTGGGCGAAGGCGGTCGCCCCGTCGACGGAGCTGCGGAAATGGTTCCACGGGGGCGGCTGCGTGGAGGAGTTCCGGGCGAGGTACGCGGCGGAGCTGGAGGCGACGGAGGCGGTGGCGGAGATCGCCCGCCTGCGGGAGGCCGCCCTGACCGGGCCGGTCACGCTGTTGACCGCCGTCAAGGATCCGGGGGCGAGCCACGCCGGCGTGCTGGCCGCGCTGTTGTCCTGACCCGTCGGGGGATGCCGCCCCCGGTCGCGGGCGGGCCCTGCCGCTGCGCGGGGCCCGGCCCGGGCCCTCCCCCGGACTCCGTCCGGGAGCCACCTCTTCCGCGGTTTCCCCGGAGCTCCGACACCGACCGGACGGACCCGGGGCTCCGCCCCGGACCCGCGCCTCAAACGCCGGCCTGGCTGGATTCTCCCCGCGGCGGTGCCCCGCGGCCTACGCCCAGAGCTGGCCCTGGAGGACCTCGATCGCCTCTTCCGTCGTCGCCGCCGTGTAGACGCCCGTCGAGAGGTACTTCCAGCCGCCGTCGGCCACGACGAAGGCGATGTCGGCCCGCTCGCCCGCCGCCACCGCCTTGCGCCCCACGCCGATCGCCGCGTGCAGGGCGGCGCCCGTGGAGACGCCCGCGAAGATGCCCTCCTGCTGCAGCAGTTCCCGCGTCCGGGTGACCGCGTCCGCGGAGCCCACCGAGAAGCGGGTCGTGAGGACCGACGCGTCGTAGAGCTCCGGGACGAAGCCCTCGTCGAGGTTGCGCAGGCCGTAGACGAGGTCGTCGTAGCGTGGTTCCGCCGCCACGATCTTGACGCCCGGCACGTGCTCGCGCAGGTACCGGCCGACGCCCATCAGGGTGCCCGTCGTGCCGAGGCCCGCCACGAAGTGGGTGATCGACGGCAGGTCCCGGAGGATCTCCGGACCGGTCGTCGCGTAGTGCGCGCCCGCGTTGTCCGGGTTGCCGTACTGATAGAGCATCACCCAGTCCGGGTGCTGCTCCGCGAGTTCCTTCGCGACGCGGACGGCCGTGTTGGAGCCGCCCGCCGCCGGCGAAGGGATGATCTCGGCTCCCCACATGGCCAGCAGGTCGCGCCGCTCCTGCGAGGTGTTCTCCGGCATCACGCACACGATCCGGTAGCCCTTGAGCTTCGCCGCCATCGCCAGCGAGATGCCGGTGTTGCCGGAGGTGGGCTCCAGGATCGTGCAGCCGGGGAACAGCCGGCCGTTCTTCTCGGCCTGCTCGACCATGTGGAGCGCCGGGCGGTCCTTGATCGAGCCGGTCGGGTTGCGGTCCTCCAGCTTCGCCCAGATCCGTACGTCGTCGGAGGGCGAGAGGCGGGGCAGCCGCACGAGCGGCGTGTTGCCGACCGCGGCCAGGGGGGAGTCGTAGCGCATTACTTCGATCCGCCGGCCACGGCCGGGAGGATGGTGACGTTGTCGCCGTCCTTGAGCTCGGTGGAGATGCCGGCGAGGAAGCGGACGTCCTCGTCGTTGAGGTAGACGTTGACGAACCGGCGCAGCTCGCCGCCCTTGGTCTCGTCGACGATGCGCTCCTGGATGCCCTTGTGGCGGGTCTCCAGGTCCGAGAAGAGCTCGGAGAGGGTCGCGCCCTCACCCGTGACGGCCTTCTCGCCGTCGGTGTAGGTGCGGAGGATGGTGGGGATGCGGACCTCGATGGCCATGGCAGGCTCCAGTCAGGTGGTGAGGGACGGCGAAGTGGGGCGGGGACGGCGGAGGTGCGGGCGTGAGCGTGCGGCCCCGCGGGGGCGGGCGGCTCAGGCGGCAGGACAGATGGCGCTGGCGAGGCGGCACAGATCGACGTGCAGCCGCGCCACGAGCAGCAGCCTGCCGGGCGTCTCGATGCTCACGTCGTGGGGAACCATGCGGTCATGTTAACGATTCCCGGTCCCCGGTTTGGAGTGTGATCCCGCATCGTGGACGCATACCGCTCACATGCTGGTCAGCACCCGGTCAGTAGGCCTCGACGACCTTCACTTCTTCCTCCGTGATCACGCCTTCGACGATCCGGTACGAGCGGAACTGGAACTCTCCGAGTCCGTCCGTGTCGGCCGTGGAGACCAGTACGTAGTGGGCGCCGGGCTCGTTGGCGTACGTGACGTCCGTGCGGGAGGGATAGGCCTCGGTCGCGGTGTGCGAGTGGTAGACGATGACGGGGTCCTCGTCCCGGTCGTCGAGTTCGCGGTAGAGCTTCAGCAGGTCCTTCGAGTCGAACTCGTAGAACGTGGGCGACCGGGCCGCGTTCAGCATCGGGACGAACCGCTCCGGGCGGTCCGTGCCCGCCGGGCCGGCCACCACTCCGCACGCCTCGTCGGGGTGGTCCTGACGCGCGTGCGCGACGATCTGGTCGTAGAGGGCCTGGGTGAGGGTCAGCATGAGCGACAGGATATGCAGACGGGCCCTCCCGTACCGAGGAGTGGTACGGGAGGGCCCGGATGCTGGACACGAGGCCCGGGAGGACACGGTTCCCGGCCGTGACGGGCGGCCGGGACCCACGGCTTGAGGAGCCTCTAGGAGACCTTGTCGAAGGCCTCGGCGCGCGGGGCGCGGGACTTCAGCACCAGGTACGAGACGCCCAGCAGCAGACCCCACAGCGGGGCGCAGTAGAGCGAGACGCGCGCGTCCTTGTCGACGCCCATCATCACGATGACCATGCCGATGAAGGCCAGGGCGAAGTAGCTGGTGTACGGGGCGCCCGGCGCGCGGAACGTCGACTTCGGGACGTCCCCGCGGTCGGAGGCGGCGCGGTAGCGGATCTGGCAGACCAGGATCATGATCCAGGCCCACATGCCGGAGATGGTGGCGAAGGAGACGACGTAGTCGAAGGCCTTGCCGGGGGCGACGTAGTTGATCCAGACGCCGACCAGCATGAGGGCGGCGGAGAAGCTGGTTCCGATCAGCGGGGTGCCGCTCTTGGTGAGCTTGGTGAAGAACTTCGGGCCCTGGCCGTTGAGCGCGAGGTCGCGCAGCATGCGGCCGGTGGAGTACATGCCCGAGTTGCAGGAGGACAGGGCGGCGGTGAGGACCACGAAGTTGACGATCGCGGCGCCGACGCCGAGGCCCATCTTCTCGAAGGCCGCGACGAAGGGGCTGACGCCGGGCTGGAACTCGTGCCACGGGACGACCGACAGGATCATGATCAGTGCACCGACGTAGAAGACGGCGATGCGCCACGGCACGGTGTTGATGGCCTTGGGCAGGGTCTTCTCGGGGTTCTTGGACTCGCCGGCGGTGACGCCGACCAGCTCGACCGCGAGGAAGGCGAACATGACGATCTGCAGGGTCATCAGCGTGCCGCCGATGCCCTTGGGGAAGAAGCCGCCGTCGTTCCACAGGTTCGTGACGGTCGCCGTGTCGGCGGCGTCGGAGAAGCCGAGGGTGAGGATGCCGGCGCAGATCAGGATCATGCCGACGATGGCGGTGACCTTGACCATGGAGAACCAGAACTCGAGCTCGCCGAAGAGCTTCACGGAGATCAGGTTGGCGCCGTAGAGGACGACGGTGAAGATCAGCGCGTACGCCCACTGCGGGAAGCCGTCATGGGTCCAGTAGGACATGTACTGCGCGGCCGCGGTGACCTCGGTGATGCCGGTGACCACCCAGAAGAGCCAGTACGTCCAGCCGGTCACGTACCCCCAGAAGGGGCCGAGGAACTCCCGGGCGTAGTCCGAGAAGGAGCCGGAGACGGGGCGGTACATGAGCAGTTCGCCCAGGGCCCGCATGATGAAGAAGATGACCAGGCCCGCGATGGCGTAGGCCAGGATCAGACTCGGTCCGGCCTTCGAGATGGCCTTGCCGGCGCCCAGGAAGAGGCCGGTGCCGATGGCTCCGCCGATCGCGATCATCTGGATCTGGCGGGCTCCGAGTGCGCGGTGGTACCCCTCGCCGCCCTCGGCCGTGTCGTGCTGCTGCTCGTCGACCTGTACGGAGGTCATGTCTTGGTGCGCCTTTCTCCACGCCGACCCGCGCCTTCACTGGCTCGGATCGGGTCCTCGATCCCCCCGGATACGGATGGAGTTGCACGCCGGCGATCAGCCGGTTCAAGCAGGCCGGGGGGCATGGGTGGCGCCCCGTCGGCGGTCGTGAAGATTTATCACGTGCTTACGGGTGCCCGAGGGGGAAAAATGTGACGCAGGCCGCAAAAAAATCGGGACATGACTGCCGGAAAACAAACAGATCACCACATCGTGGTGATCTGATCGTTATCCGGATTTGAGCGTCCGCTGAGCGAACGGGCCCCCGGTCCGAGGGTCGGCCGGGGGCGATCTGAGGATGATCTGAGGAAACCTCAGAGGGTTTCGATGAGGGTCTCCTGGAGGCCGCCGAGCCACAGGTAGGCCATCACCATCGGTTTGCGCGGATCGTCGTCCGGGAGCCGGAAGAGCGCGGCGCTCTCGTCGTCCTCGGTGATCTCGAGCCGGGCCGCGACGGTGAGCCGCAGGTCGTTGAGCGCGCCGAGCCAGCGCAGCGGCAGCTGGTCGGTCAGCTCCAGGACGGCGGTCCCGTCGCCGCCCGGGGTGAGCCCGTCCAGGCTGCGCACGACGGCAAGCGCGTCCTCCCGCTTGCGGGCGCGCAGGTCGTTCTCGGTGAAGCGGCGGAATTCGGCCGAATGGGCCCGCAGCTCCTCCTCGTCGGCGCCTGCGCCGGACCCCGGACCGCCGTAGGCGTCGGGGAAGAGCCGGGCGAGCGCCGGGTCGGACGGGGGCTCGGTCGGGCCGTCGGAGGCCGCGAAGAGGGCGGCGAGCGGGTCCGCCTCCGGCTCGGGCTCGGGCTCGCCGGGGCCGATGAGCTCCAGCAGCTGCACGGCCAGCGAGCGCAGGATCGAGATCTCGATCTCGTCCAGGGCGATGGCGGCGCCGCCGCCCTTCAGGGCCTCGAAGACGCCGCCCATCAGTTGCGGTCCTGGGACATGGTCGCCCAGAGGCCGTAGCCGTGCAGGGCCTGCACGTCGCGCTCCATCTCCTCGCGACTGCCGCTGGAGACGACCGCCCGGCCCTTGTGGTGGACGTCGAGCATCAGCTTGTTCGCCTTGTCCTTGGAATAGCCGAAGTACGCCTGGAACACGTACGTCACGTAGCTCATGAGGTTGACCGGGTCGTTGTGCACCAGGGTCACCCACGGGACGTCGGGTTCCGGGACCGCGAAGGTCTCTTCGGCCGACTCGGTGCGTTCGATCTCAACGGGAGCAACACTCACTTGTCCCATGCTGCCACTGAGGAGGGTCCGTCGCACAAACGGGCCCTACATCTCGTCAATCTGACGAGATGTGCGCTAGCATCCGTGACATGAACCCTGCGGACCTGGGCCTGCCGGTGGACGTGCCGTCGACAGCGCTCTTCACGGACCATTACGAGCTCACGATGCTGCAGGCCGCGCTGGCCAGCGGCACCGCCGACCGGCGCTCGGTCTTCGAGGTCTTCACCCGGCGGCTGCCCGAGGGGCGGCGCTACGGCGTGGTCGCGGGAACCGGCCGGGTGCTCGACGCGGTGGAGAACTTCCGCTTCGACGGCGCCGTGCTGGAGTTCCTGCGCGAGCGGGCCGTCGTCGACGCCCGCACCCTCGACTGGCTGGCCTCCTACCGCTTCTCGGGCGACATCTGGGGCTACCCGGAGGGCGAGGTCTACTTCCCCGGCTCCCCGGTCCTGCGCGTCGAGGGCAGCTTCGCCGAGTGCGTGCTGCTGGAGACCGTGGTCCTGTCGATCCTCAACCACGACTCGGCGATCGCCGCGGCCGCCTCCCGGATGTCCTCGGCCGCCGGCGGCCGCCCGCTGATCGAGATGGGCGCCCGGCGCACCCACGAACTGGCGGCCGTCGCCTCGGCCCGCGCCGCGTACGTGGGCGGCTTCACCTCCACCTCGGACCTCGCGGCCGGCTTCCGGTACGGGATCCCGACGGTCGGCACGAGCGCGCACGCCTTCACCCTGCTGCACGACGACGAGCGGGGCGCGTTCACGGCCCAGGTCGCCTCGCTGGGGAACGGGACGACCCTGCTGGTCGACACCTACGACGTGGCCGAGGCGGTCCGGACGGCCGTGGAGGTCGCCGGGACCGGCCTGGGCGCGGTCCGGATCGACTCCGGGGACCTGCTGCTGGTCGCGCACCGCGTGCGCCAGCAGCTGGACGAGCTCGGAGCGACGGCGACGCGGATCGTGGTGACCTCGGACCTGGACGAGTACGCGATCGCCTCGCTGGCCGCGGCCCCCGTGGACGCCTACGGGGTGGGCACGCAGCTGGTGACCGGCAGCGGGCACCCGACGTGCTCGATGGTCTACAAGCTGGTGGCGCGGGCGGCCTCCGCCGACCCGAAGGCGCCGCTGGTGTCGGTGGCGAAGAAGTCCTCGGGCGGCAAGATCTCCGTCGGCGGGCGCAAGTGGGCGGCGCGGCGGCTCGACTCCGACGGGGTCGCGGAGGCCGAGGTCCTCGGTACCGGCCCGGTCCCGGCGGCGCTGGCCGACACGCAGCTCCTCGTCCAGCTGGTCAAGGCGGGTGAGGTGGTGGCCCGCGAATCCCTGGAGACGGCGCGCGACCGCCACCGCGAGGCCCTCGCGGGCCTGCCCCTCTCGGCGTCGCAGCTGTCGCGCGGCGAGGCCGTGATCCCGACCGAGTACGCGTAGCGGGGCGCGACGGGACCCGCGCGGGCGCTCAGCGCGCCCGGGCGGGTCCGGGGCTGAGCCCCCGTTTCGGGAAGGGGCGGGGTGGGGGAAGAGCCCCCGCAGCGTCCGCAGCACCACACACCGAGCCGAAGGACACCGGACATGCACCGCGCACTGATCGTCGTCGACGTACAGAACGACTTCTGCGAAGGCGGCAGCCTCGCGGTCGCCGGCGGGGCCGACGTGGCCGCCGCGATCACCGAGCTCATCGGTCAGGCCACCGCCGGGTACCGGTACGTCGTCGCCACGAGGGACCACCACATCGATCCCGGGTCCCATTTCGCGCACCCGCCGGCCCAGCCGGACTTCGAGACGTCCTGGCCCGTCCACTGCGTGGCCGGGACCGAGGGCGTGGGCTTCCACCCGAACTTCGCTCCCGCCGTCGCCTCGGGGGCCGTCGCGGCCGTCTTCGACAAGGGGGCGTACGAGGCGGCGTACAGCGGCTTCGAGGGCGCGGACGAGAACGGCCTCGGGCTCGTGGAGTGGCTGCGGGACCGGCAGGTCACCGAGGTCGACGTGGTCGGCATCGCCACCGACCACTGCGTCAGGGCCACCGCCCTGGACGCGGCCCGCGCGGGCCTGCGCACGCACGTCCTGCTGGACCTGACGGCCGGCGTGGCCGCGCACACCACGACCCGTGCGCTGGCCGAGCTCCGCGCGGCCGGCGTGCGGCTGAGCGGGACGCCGGTGGTGGCGGGCTGACACCGGGCTCCCGGCGGCGGGCGGCACCGGGCACCGGGCACCGCACCAATAGGACAAGCTGGGGCGGATTCCCGTCAAAGGCGCGAAGGAGACGTCCGTCCGCGCGCGAGAGCTGGCAGCGTGCGCGGGGTCGGCACCCCGGCCGGCACCACCTGCCCCAAGGAGGCGATCTGTGATGCTCAGCTTCAGCGGACCGGCGGACGGCGGCGCACCCCCGGAGCATTCGCTCCGGGGCCGCGGCGCCATCAGCCTCTCGGCGGCGGAGGGCGGCTGGCAGCCGACCTTCGTGTGGTCGGGTGAGGGCGAGCCCTCCCGCCCCGCCGGGGACCTGCCCCTCGCGGCGGGGGCCGACCTCCTCACCCGCGAGGGGACGCCCGTGCTGGAGTTCCGGATGAACCGCACCCTGCCCTCGGCGTACAGCTTCGGGCACACCCCCGCCGAGCGGGTCCCGGCAGGGGCCTACGCCGTGCGGTGGTGGACCGTCCGCGAGGACGACGGCACGCGGGTGAGCGGGAGCTTCGGCTTCGAACTCGGCTGAGCCGCCTGCGGGCGGCCGCCCGGGCGTCCGGCCGCCGGCCCCCGGACCGCCCCGGTACCGCCCCGGCACCGCCCGCCGCCGCCCTGACGGCCCCGCCCTCAGCCCAGCAGCGCCCTGATCGGGTGCCACAGCTCCGCCGCCCGGTCCGGCGCGCAGCGCCACAGCAGGCCGTCCGGGTGGTGCAGGACGGCGGTGACCTCGTCCGGGGTCGGGGGCTGGGCGTTGCCGCGGAGGTAGACGGCGCGCATCCCGAGGTTCCGCAGCCTGGTCAGGGCGCGGGCCCGGTTCGCCGCGTGCACCAGCACACGCACGTTTCCGCCCTCACCGGAGGGCCTGGGCAGCGTGAGCGCGACGACCACGCTGCCGCCAGGCAGTCTGACGAAACCTCCACCGGGCATGTCTTCATCTCCCCCGTCAATAAGAAACTCGCAACACGCATCTAAACGCGATCGGCCGCCGCCCGCTAGGGGGCGACGGCCGATCATGCTTTGACCTGCGGCTTTACCGAGTTACTTAACGGCCGGGCCGACCTCGACCGTCATCTGGAGACCGTCGTACGGCTCCTTGACGATCTTGATCTTGGTGTTGGTGTCAGTGACCTTCACCGAACCGGTCGGGTTCTCGTCGTAGTAGTACTTGCCCTTGTGGTCGTCGAAGACCAGGTTCGTGGGCTTCGGCTTCAGGAACAGCTCTTCACCGTTCTTGTGCAGCGTGAAGGCATCCGTGGAGTACGCGCTGAAGGTGGCGTCGTACGGCTGGATCTTGTTCCGCAGCAGGGTGCCGTCCGACCACTTCATCGGCTTGGCGTTGGCGTCGATCGGGAGGATCAGACCGGAGCCGGGGTGCTGGCTGGTGTTGTTGTCCTTCTGGGAGGTGTCCCACTGCCAGATCAGGAGACCGTCCTGGTAGGGGTAGTGCTCGACCCAGTTCGGCTTCGTGTTGGAGAAGCCGAAGTTGTACGGACCCACCTTGAGGGTGGAGTCGTACGACACGTAGCGGCGGTTCTCCGCCAGGTAGTACTGCGCGTACTCCTTGGTGAAGCCGTTGCCGACCCGGGAGAAGCCCTTGCCGGTCCAGCCGTTGTCGCCGTTCTCGGCGCCGTCGGTGAACAGCGCGGAGCCGTCCGCGGTGATGGTGAGGGCGTCGGCCGTGAAGCCCTTGCCGCCCGCGCCGCCGTCCGTCTGGTAGCGGAAGCGGAGGTCGACCTTCTTGCCCGCGTAGGCGTCCAGCGGGTAGTTCAGGTTCTTCCAGGCACCCGAGACGCCGGTCAGCGACGGGCTGCCGGAGGCGTCGGCCGGGAGGGCCGCACCGTCGGCGGTGCCGGCGAGGGCGGTCCAGGTGGCGCCGCCGTCCGTGGAGACCTCGGTGTACAGGAAGTCGTACTCCGCCTCGATGTCCCACCAGCCCTTGAGCGACAGGGCCGCGGAGGACTTGCCGGTCAGGTCGACCGAGCGGGTCAGGGTGTTCTTGAGGTCGTCACCCATGTTGCTCCACCACTGCGAGGAGCCCTCGGCGGGAGCGACGATCTCGGTCTTGACCTGCTTCTTCGGCAGCTCGACGAGCAGCGCCTGCTTGTCCTTGGTGTTGTACTCCGCCACACCGAGCTTGTGGGTGGACTTCGTCGCGGCCTTGGCCGTGTCGTAGTTCAGCCAGCCCAGCTGGAACTTGTCCCAGGCGTTCATGTCGCCCGGGAGGTCGCCTATGGAGTCCTTGCCGTTGCCGAGCCAGGAGCCGGCCGACATCAGGGACCAGAAGCCGACCGAGTTCTCGCCGCCACCGGAGGTGTCGTAGAGGTCCGGGAGGCCGAGGTCGTGGCCGTACTCGTGCGCGAAGACGCCGAGGCCGCCGTTCTCGGGCTGCATCGTGTAGTCGCCGACCCAGATGCCCGTGTCGCCGATCTGGGTGCCGCCCGACTTGTTGTTCGCCGGACCGGTCTTGCCGACATCGGTGCCGTAGGCGTACCAGCGGTGCGCCCACAGGGCGTTGGTGCCCTGCACGCCGCCGCCGGCCGACTCGTCCTCGCCCGCGTGGACGATCTGGAAGTGGTCGATGTAGCCGTCGGGCTCGTTGAAGTTGCCGTCGCCGTCGAAGTCGTTGCGGTCCCACTGGTCGTACTGGGACAGCTGCGCCTTGATCTCGGCGTCGGTCTTGCCGGCCTTCTTCTGGGCATCGGCCCAGGCGGTCACGCCGTCCTTGACCGTGTCCCAGACGTTGGCGCAGTTGGTCTGCCCGCAGTAGTTCGAGCCGTAACGGGCCTCGTTGTACGGGACCTTGACCCAGTCGGCGACCTCGCCGTCGACCGAGTAACGGCCCGAGGAGGTCTTCTCGTAGTAGGTCTTCAGCGAGTCCTTGCCCTGACCGGTACCGAAGTACAGGTCCTGGAAGTACGAGCGGCTGAAGTCCTTGCGCCACGCCGTGCTGTTGTTCGTCGCACGGTCCGGCTGGGCGATCTGGTTGTGCGCGGGACCCGGCGTGCCGCCGTACTTGGGCGCGGCCGGCTTGGGGCCGCCCGGGCCGTCCGGGTCGAACATGGTGGTGCTGTCCACCTGGTCGCCGAAGTCGACGAGGATCGTGAAGATCTTGTCGGTCTTCTCGCGGCCGAGCTCGACGTACTTCTTGTCGTCGAGCTTGACCACCTTGGAGGCGCCGCGCTGCTCGACGTTCTTCTGGCCGGTCAGCACCTGCTCCAGGGCAGCCTTCTTGGCCTGCTCCTGCTGCACCGTGAACGGTCCGACGAGGTTGTGCTCGACCTTCTCCTTGGAGGAGGCGGTCGGGTCCTGACGGTCCGCGGCGGGCGCCTTCGCGCTGCCGGGGTCCGCCTGGGCGATGGTGAAGGCGGCGCCGGTGGCCGCCGTGGCGGCCAGTGTCACGCCGATTGCGACGGCGCGCAGCGCTCGTCGGCTGATGGAGTTGCCGGTCACTTGATGTCGTTCCCCTCCCGCGGCCGCGACGTGGTGCGGAACTTCTCCGAAGGAGTGGGGGGTTCCGTGCGGCGCGCGTCTCAAGTGACGACATTTGACCGGAGAGTCGCGAGAAAAGACAGACCTTGACTTGTTCCTTACAACTGCACTATGCGGTCACCGAGTTCCGCTATCCGGACGTACCCCGGCCATAGGGGACGAACGGGGCCTCTGCGCGTCGAGACCTGCTCGAGAATGACCCCTGTGCGCCCCCTGTGCTCCGCAGCCCTGGGTTAGGTCGCGCTTACCGGCAGTGCCGCTCGGGCATCCACCGTCGTAGAGTCACTTGACGCCCGACCAGGTTGAGCCGACTCCCCCTCCCGCTTCGAGGACGGATATCGCCATGCCGCGTCCGACTGCCGCACAGCTCGCCTACGGGTCCGCCACCGTCATCGTCTCGACGATCGCCATGCTGCTGCTCTCGCAGACCAGTACGGGACTCGGCGTCGCGGTCATCTCCGCCGCGGCCCTCGCCCTCGGGCTCCTCGTCGCGCTCACCGTACCGGCCCCGCGCCGGCGCGGCAGGCATGCGGCGACGGCCCGTCCGGGAACCGCCTCACCGGTGCCCGACACACTGCCGGACACGGTGGCGGGTCCGGCCTCCGCCGAACACCCCGTGCACCACTGATCCCGGCGCGCAGCGCGGCGCGGGCGGCCTCCCGAGGGGGGAGACCGCCCGCGCGCCGAGCTGCGTGCGTACGCCTGTCGACCGCCGCGGCGGTCCCGCCGGCCTAACCGGCCCGGACCACCACGGTCTTGGCGACCTTGTCGTGCAGGCCCTGCTTGTAGGGCTTGTCGACGAGCATCGAGATGACGAGTGCGATCGGCCACAGGCAGAAGCAGCAGATCAGTGTCGGCAGCCAGAGCACGGCGGCGCGGCCCAGGGCGGGGCCGGACGGGGGGATGCTGCCGTCGTTGAGCATCGCGACGCGCAGGCCCATCCACTTCTTGCCGAGGGTCTGGCCGTTCTTCTTGGTGAACCACCAGTCGTAGCCGACGTAGGCGGCGATCGAGACCAATGTCATAACCAAGCCGGTGCCGCTGTAGGACTTGGTGATGACCTCGGAGACGTCCTCGCCGTTGTTCGTGTCGACCGTGTAGCGCTTCGTGCCGACGGCCAGCTGGATCAGGAACAGCGGCACGGCGATGATCAGCACGTCGACGATGCGGGCGGCGAGCCGCTTGCCGAAGTCGGCGAGCGGCGGCATCCCGGCGAGCGGGTCGGGCATGCCGTAGCCGCCGCCGCCCCCGTACGGGTCGCCGCCGCCTCCGTAGGGCGGCGGCGGAGGCGGGTAGCCACCGGCCCCGGCCCCACCACCACCGGCGGGCGGCGGCGGGTAGCCGCCCGCGCCGGAACCGGGGGGCGGCGGGGGCGGCGGGAATCCCCCGGCCCCGCCGGCGGGCGGCGAGCCGTACGGCGAACCGCCCGACGGGGGCGTCGGCTCCTGGGGCTTCTTGAGGAACGGGTCGTCCTCGGGCGGCTGGCCGGGCGGCGGCTGGTCGGTGCTCATGGCCCGAGTCGAACCCGGCCCGCAACGGCCCGCAACGGGGACGCGCCCGTTCGGGGGACGCACGGTGCGCGGCCCGCTGCGGCGCGCCGCTAGCGGGCCACGTACGTCCGTGCGACGCGGTCGTGGAGGGTCCGGCGGCGCGGACGGTCCCCCAGGGCCCACACGGCGCCAGGGAGGCCCAGGAGGGCGTACACGAGCCAGCGGCGCAGCGCGGCGCCGAAGCGGGGCGGGCGCAGCGTGGCGGCGGCCAGGACGCGCACGCCGAGCAGCTTCTTGCCCGGGGTGCGGCCCCAACGGGCGGTCGGCAGGGCCTCGTAGAGGATGCCGAACAGGAGCACGGCGCCCAGTACCAGGCCCAGCCGGCCCGCGATGGCGGCGTCGAACAGCCACACCGTGGTGGTCCGCCCGGTCGAACGGGCGGCCTCCACCTTGGCTTCCAGGTGCGCGGTCGCCCCGGGTACGAGCGGGAGCGCGGTGCCCGCCGCGACGCCCGCGTAGACGAGGGAGTCCAGGAGCCGGGCCGTCGCGCGGCGCGCGAACCCGGCGGGCCGCACCGCCCGCTCCGCCATCCGCTCGAAGACGGCCCGCTGAGTGACGGGGTGTCGGGCGACGGGCTGGGCGGACGGGGCGGACGGCTCGGGCGCGGCCTCGGCGGAGACGGCGGGTGCGGCACGCCGCGCGCGGTCCGCGAGCTTCGTCGAGGCCGCGGGCGCGGCGTGCGCCGCACGGTCCAGGTCCAGATCCAGGTCCAGGTCCAGGTCCAGGTCCCTGTTCATGTCCACGTCCACGTCCCGGCGCCGCGCCCGCTCCACGGGCTCCGCCCGCCGTGCGGGCTTCGCCGGCGCGGCCGGAGCCTCCGGGGCGGCCGGGGCCGGCCAGAGCGGAGCGGGCGCGGCGGCCTCCCGGACCGGGGAGCGGGCGGACAGGATGCCGACGCCCTCCGGGGCCGCGGAGCCGGAGATCCGCGCGGGGACGGGCACGGGACGGGCGGCCCGGGCCGGCGCGGGGGCCGGGGCGGGGGCCGGGGCGGGCGCGGGGGCACGGGCCGGAGCGGGAGCCGGAGCGGGCGGCCGGGCCAGGGAGATCCCCGCCGGTCTGGCGGCATCGGCCGGCGGCTCGTGGCCCCAGGAGACGCGGTCGTCGCGCGGCCCGCCGAAACCGGACTGGTGGAAGCGGTCGGCCTGCCACACGGCGGCTCCGGGCCCGGAGTCCGGTTCGGGTTCGGGTTCGGGTTCCGGTCCCGGTTCGGGTTCGGGCCACCGTTCGGGCTCGCGCAGCGCCTCCGTCGCACCGGTCTCGTCGAGGAACACCGGACCCGTCTCGTCGGCGGCGACCGCGGGGCGGCTCGTACCGGGAACCCAGTTCAGGCCGTTCCAGAACCTGACGTACCCGGGGATGGACGGATCGGGGTAGTAGCCCTCGCGGGCCGTGTGCTCGCCGTCACCAGGGGAGGCCGTCAATGTCCCCAACTCCGATCGTGGCTTGAGGCTTGTGCAGGGGTGGACCATAGCCAAGAACCGCCCCTCGACAGGTCCGGTAACGGGAGAATCCAAGCCTTTGAGCGAACGCGGTCTCATACGCACGATTTCGGTCACCCGACAGAATTCGGCCAATCGGCGATGTGAGCCGAGAAGTCGCGTCATAACCGGCCGCTTCGGCGCTCTCTCCGGGC
>NZ_JBEXOV010000014.1:0-21493 GCF_040611715.1 Streptomyces sp. NPDC006544
CGACCTCACAGGTCTTTTTCAAAGGAACCTCATCCACCGAAATGGACGGGGTATCAACTTTTTGGCGTTGATTTTTGGCACGCTGTTGAGTTCTCAAGGAACGGACGCTTCCTTCGTACTCACCCTCTCGGGCTTTCCTCCGGGCGCTTCCTTCGTTCTTGTGTCTCCGACTCTATCAGACCCTTTCGGGCCTGACTCCCAGTCAGCGGGGTTTGTCTTCCGGGCTGTTGGGCCCTTCCGACTCCCAGAACTCTAGTGGATTTCCCAGGCGATTCATAATCGGCCTTCGGAAATGAATTCGGGCATGCCGAATGCGTTCCCGGTGGGAGATCTTGCTGAGTTGGGTGCCGCAACGAGGCGGCGGGATTCGCCGTCACCGAAACCTTTCGGCTCGGGGACAACTCGAAGAACCTTACGGATCCGCGAGGCCCGTGTCAACCCTGGGCGGTGCCCGGGTTCGGCTCGGGGACTAGCTCGGGGACTGGAGGTCCTCCACGCGGTCCAGGAGCCGCATGAGCATGTCGCCCAGGACCCCGCGTTCCGCGGTCGAGAGGTCCTGGAGGAGGTCCTCCTCGAAGACCGTGGCCGCGCGCATCGCGTCCAGCCACTTGCTGCGGCCCTCCGCCGTGAGCTCGACGATCACGCGGACGCGGTTGTTCTCGTCCCGCTCCCGCGTGACCAGCGCTTCCGCCGTCATGCGGTCGATCCGGTGGGTCATCGCCGCCGGCGTGAGGCCCAGCTGCTTCGCGAGCTCGCTCGGACCCATCCGGTACGGGGCTCCGGAGAGCACGAGGGCCTTGAGGACCTCCCACTCCGCGTTGCTGATGCCGAGGGCCGCGGTCTGGCGGCCGTACGCGACGTTCATCCGGCGGTTCAGGCGGCTGAGGGCCGATACGACCTTCTCCACCTGGGGGTCGAGGTCCTGGAACTCACGCTGATAGACGGCGATCTGTTCGTCGAGGCTCGGCTCATGGACGGACGCGGTGCCGTCGGGGGTGTCACCCATGGTCCGAAGTATGGCACGAGCACGTTGGCGTCTAACTCCTTCAGTGTGTAGTGTTAAGCGTCGAACTTTAGGTATGAAGTCTTCAAGCTTCAGCAATCAAGGTGGTGAGAAGTGACCAAGGTGATGGGCGCTGCGATGCGGAGGATCCAGGCCGGGAACGCGTTGACCGCGTTCGGTATCGGTTTCACGGTTCCGTTCCTCTACGTCTACGCGGCGAAGGTCCGAGAACTGGACCCCCTGTGGGCGACGTGCACGTTCGTCGCGTTCGCCCTCGGCGCGCTCCTCGCGCTGCCCTTCACCGGCCGGGTCATCGACCGCCGGGGTCCGGCCCCCGTGGTCATGGGCGCCGCGTTCCTCGCCTCGCTCGGCTCGCTCTCGCTCGGTCTCTCGACGACCGCCGCACCGATCCTGCTGTCCGCCCTGGCGCTCGGCGCCGGGCAGGCCGTCATGCAGCCGGCTCTGGCCACGATGATCGTGCGCTGCTCCACGCCGTCCACCCGGACCCGGGCCTTCGCCCTCCAGTTCTTCCTGCAGAACCTGGGCCTCGGCATCGGCGGCCTCATCGGCGGCCTCCTCGTCGACGAGACGCGTCCCGGCAGCTTCACCCTGCTGTTCGGCATCGAGGCCGTGATGTTCCTGGTCCTGGCCGGGGTCATCGCCACCGTGCGGATGCCGCAGGCGCCGGCCATCAGCAACGCCCTGGCCAAGGCCGCCGCGCAGACGGGCGGCGGCTGGAAGCGACTGCTCGAGCACAAGGCCATGGTGCGGTTCTGCGTCCTCGGCTTCGTCCTCTTCTTCGCCTGCTACGGGCAGTTCGAGTCGGGCCTGTCCGCCTTCGGTACCGAGGCCGCCGGGGTCTCCCCCTCCGTGCTCGGGTTCGCGCTTGCCGCCAACACCGGTGCCATCGTCGTGGCGCAGTTCGTCGTGCTGAAGCTGGTCGAGAACCGGCGCCGCTCCCGGGTGATCGCGCTCGTCGGACTCATCTGGACCGGCGCGTGGATCCTCGCCGGCTTCTCCGGCCTGGGCCACGGCGGCGCGACGATGGCCGCCGCCGCGTTCGTCACCACGTACGCGCTCTTCGGCATCGGCGAGGCCATGCTGTCGCCGACGCTCGCACCGCTGGTGGCCGACCTGGCTCCCGAGGGCTCCGTGGGCCAGTACAACTCGGCCTTCGCCCTGGTGAAGCAGATGGCGCTGGCCCTCGGGCCGCTCGGGGTGCCGCTGGGCGCCGGCGTGCCGATGTTCTACATCGGGACCTTCGTCCTGGTCTCGCTCGGCATCGCCTGGCTGGCGCTGCGCCTCGGCAAGCAGCTGACGCCGGTGCAGGACAACCCGGCGCTGGCCCGTGGTGCGGTCGCGGCGGAGACGGCGCGGGCCGCCGAGCCCGTACCCGCGTAGCGGGCGTCCGTACGGAGGGCTCCGTACGCGGAGACGGCGAAGGCCCCGGTCCGGTGGACCGGGGCCTTCGCCGTACCGCTACTGGTCCTTGTCCCTGTCCTTGTCCTTGTCCGGGAGGGCGAACTCGCACCAGACGGCCTTGCCGCCGCCCGGGGTGCGGCGGCAGCCCCAGGACGAGGCGATGGTGGCGACGATCGAGATGCCGCGGCCCGTCTCGTCGGCCGGTTCCGCGCGGCGGCGGCGCGGGAGGTGGTCGTCCCCGTCGGTGACTTCGATGATCAGCCGGCGGTCGGTGCGGCGCAGGCGCAGGCGCATCGGCGGGGTGCCGTGCTGGAGGGAGTTCGCGACGAGTTCGCTGGCGGCCAGGACGCCCAGGTCGCACAGTTCGACCGGGAACCGCCAGGAGGCGAGGACGCCCTGGGCGAAGGCGCGGGCCCGCGGAGCTGCCTCGACGCCTCCGAGGAGTTCCAGGGCGGCGTTGTGGAAGAGCTCGGCGTCGGCCCCGGTACGGGCGGGCTGCTGGAGGACCAGGACGGCCACGTCGTCGTAGTGGTCGGCATCGACCCCGAGCGCGCGCATCAGGCGGTCGCAGATCACGGCTGGGCTGCCCTGCGCGCCCGAGAGGGCGCGCTCCAGGGCGGCCACCCCTTCGTCGATGTCCTCGCCCCGGCGTTCGACCAGACCGTCGGTGTAGAGGACGGCGGTGGAACCGGGGCCGAGCGCGATGGAGCCGGAGGTGTGGAGCCAGCCGCCGGTGCCGAGCGGCGGCCCGGTGGGATCCGCGGCGCGGCGCACGGTGCCGTCCTCGTCGCGGACGAGGATCGGGAGGTGGCCGGCGGAGGCGTAGGCGAGGAGGCCCTCGTTGGGGTCGTGGACGGCGTAGACGCAGGTGGCGATCTGGCTGGCGTCGATCTCGGCGGCCAGTCCGTCGAGGAGCTGGAGGACCTCGTGGGGCGGGAGGTCCAGGCGGGCGTACGCGCGGACGGCGGTGCGGAGCTGGCCCATCACGGCGGCGGCGCGGACGCCGCGGCCCATGACGTCGCCGATGACGAGGGCGGTGCGGCCGGCTCCGAGGGTGATGACGTCGTACCAGTCGCCGCCGACGGCGGCCTCGGTGCCGCCGGGCTGGTAGGTGGCGGCCACCCGCAGGTCGTCCGGCTGCTCGAGCTCCTGCGGGAGGAGGGAGCGCTGGAGGGTGACGGCGGCCTCGCGCTGGTGGCGCTCGCTGGCCCGCAGGCGCTCGGCGGCCTCGGCGTGGTCGGTGACGTCGGCGAGGTGGACGAGGACGCCGGTGTGGTGGGCGGCGCCACCGGCCTCGCCGTCGGGGCCGGTGCCCGTGCCGGAGCCGGTGGCCGGGGCCCCGGCGGCGACGGCAGCGGCGGCGGCGTCCGTGGTGGGGCCGTGGCCGTGGTTCTTGGGGAACTCGACCGGGGTGCAGGTGACGGTGTAGGAGCTGCCTCCACCGGGCGCGGTGCGGTTCTTGGCGGTACGGGGCTTCCCGCTGCGCTGGACCTGGTCGAGGAGCGGGAGCAGGCCGAGCTCGCCGAGTTCGGGGAGGGCCACGCGTGCGGGGGCGCCCGGGCAACGGGCTCCGAAGCCGGCGGTGTAGGCGTCGTTGACGTAGGCGAGGCGGTGTTCCGGCCCGTGCACGAGGGCGACGAGGGCCGGGAGGCGGTCGAGGACGTCGCGCACGGAGAGTTCGTCGAGGGAGGGCACGGGGGCGTGGCCGCCCGCCGTACCCGCTGCGGCGCCCTCGGCGGAGGTGCCCGTACCGCTGCCGCGGACGGCCGGGTCGGCGGGGCCGCCGTCCGGCGCGGTCGCGCAGTGGCCGGCGGCGCCGCGGGCGGCCGGGACCGAGCCCTCGCCGCGTTTGGCCTGGGCTGCGGCGTGTTCGGACCGGGCGGCGGCCCGGCGCTGCGTTCCGGGGAACCGGGCGCTCCAGCGGGTGAAGTTCACTGCTTCTAGCCTCGTGGTGTCGCTCGTGGTGTCGCTCGTGGTCGCTAGGTCACTCGGTGGCACTCGGTTGTCACTCTGCGCAGATGTGAGCCCACCTATGGTCACACGTCCAGTGTGGCCGACGGCACTGACAGGTCAGCTTCCGCTTTTCTTCGGAAGCTCCTTGGGACCTCCGCCCGCGGCGAGTTCGAATTCTGCCCTGGGGTGTTCGAGGGATCCCAGCGAGACGATCTCACGCTTGAAGAGGCCGGAGAGCGTCCACTCGGCGAGCACGCGCGTCTTGCGGTTCAGGGTGGGGACGCGGCTGAGGTGGTAGGCGCGGTGCATGAACCACGCCGGGTAGCCCTTGAGCTTGCGTCCGTAGACGTGGGCGACGCCCTTGTGGAGGCCGAGGGAGGCGACGGACCCGACGTACTTGTGGGCGTACTCGGTGAGGAGTCCGCCGCGCAGGGACGACACGAGGTTGTCGGCGAGGACCTTGGCCTGCCGGACGGCGTGCTGGGCGTTGGGCGCGCAGGCGACGCCCTTTTCCGCGGCGGTGATGTCGGGGACGGAGGCCGCGTCACCGGCGGCCCAGGCGTGTTCGACGCCCTCGACGGTCAGGAAGGAGGTGCAGGCGAGGCGGCCGCGTTCGTCCTTGGGCAGGTCGCTGGCGGCGAGGACCGGGTGCGGTTTGACGCCGGCGGTCCACACGACGGTGCGGGTGGGGAAGCGGGCGCCGTCGCTGAGGACGGCGACGCGGTTCTCGCAGGAGTCGAGGCGGGTCTCGAGGCGCAGGTCGATGCCGCGGCGGCGCAGTTCGCGGACCGTGTAGGTGCCCATCTCGGGTCCGACCTCGGGGAGGATCCGGTCGCTGGCCTCGACCAGGACCCACTTCATGTCCTCGGGTTTGACGTTGTGGTAGTAGCGGGCGGCGTAGCGCGCCATGTCCTCCAGCTCGCCCAGGGCTTCGACGCCCGCGTAGCCGCCGCCGACGAAGACGAAGGTGAGAGCGGCGTCGCGGAGGGCGGGATCGCGGGTGGAGGAGGCGATGTCCATCTGCTCGATGACGTGGTTGCGCAGGCCGATGGCCTCTTCCACGGTCTTGAATCCGATGGCGAATTCGGCGAGCCCGGGGATGGGGAGGGTGCGCGAGACGGATCCGGGGGCGAGGACGAGTTCGTCGTACTCGATCTCGAGGGGGCCGGCGCCCTCGTCGTCGGTGGCGAGGGTGGTCACGGTCGCGGTCCGTTTGGCGTGGTCGATGCGCTGGGCCTCGCCGATGACGATGCGGCACCCGGTCAGGACGCGGCGCAGGGGGACCACGACGTGGCGTGGGGAAATGGAGCCCGCGGCCGCCTCCGGGAGGAAGGGCTGGTACGTCATGTACGGCTCGGGAGAGACCACCGTGACCTCGGCCTCGCCGGTTCTCAGCTTTCGCTGGAGCCGGAGTGCCGTGTACATGCCTACGTAGCCGCCGCCGACGATCAGGATCCGCGTGCGGGGCGGGTTTCCGGGGGACTCGCCCCGGGAGTTAGCAGCCTTCACCACCCCATGACGCAACGTGGCCGGGAGTTTGTCCACAGCCCCGACAGATTGTGTGACCGGAAGGGGCTCCCGGAGTGGGTCGTTCAGGGGGCTGGACGGAGGGGAAGCCGCGCAGGTCAGGGCGGGCGGAAGGGGGGATTCCGGAGGCTTGGAACGGAAAAGTGAGGGTGAATGCTCCGATCGGGCGGTGGTCCGTCCGGGGCTGCCCCTTCTGAATTGACTCTGGCTCAACTATGTTCGTATCTCGTCGAGGAGTAGGACCAGGGCCCTCATGACCGTGGCCCCCCTCGACACGAAGGCGGGGAGTGTCTCCGGGGGGAGACAAATGATTACCGGGGGATACATATGCACATTTCCGATTTCCATGCTTCTGCGACCGCTCTGTCGTCGGCCACTGCCTCTTCCGAGGGCGGCGGCCGGCTGATGGCGGGCGGCGCAACGACGCACGGCGTGGGACGTTCCACGCCGCTGCGCGTCGATGCCCAGCGCAATCTCGAACACGTACTGCGGGCAGCCCGCGAGGTCTTCGGCGAGCTCGGCTACGGGGCTCCGATGGAGGACGTCGCGCGTCGTGCGCGGGTCGGCGTCGGCACCGTGTACCGGCGGTTCCCGAGCAAGGACGTCCTCGTCCGGCGCATAGCCGAGGAGGAGACCTCCCGGCTGACCGAGCAGGCCCGGACCGCGCTCGGCCAGGAGGAGGAGCCGTGGCAGGCGCTGTCGCGCTTCCTGCGGACCTCTGTGGCCTCCGGCGCCGGGCGGCTGCTGCCGCCGCAGGTGCTGCGGGTCGGCGGTCCCGGCGAGGAGGAGGCCGAGGCCGCCCGGGTGCCGCAGCAGCGGCAGGCCGTCGCGACCGGCGGGGCACCCGAGCTGCGGGTCGTCGGCTCTTCACGCGGTCTGGAGGACGAGCCTTCGGACGACGCGGGGGCGGGCGAGCTCCTGGAGGTCGTCGGCCGTCTGGTCGAACGGGCCCGGGAGGCCGGCGAACTGCGGGGCGACGTCACGGTGGCCGATGTGCTGCTGGTGATAGCCACGGCCGCTCCCGCCCTGCCGGACGCGGCGCAGCAGGCCGCGGCTTCGGCCCGGCTGCTCGACATCCTGCTCGAGGGACTGCGGTCCCGGACGGTCTAGCGCCGACCGGCCGGTGCGCAGTGGCCGGTGCACGCCGGCCGGTGCACGCCGGCCGGTGCACGCCGACCCGGGAAGAACGGTGCGGGGACGCCCGCCGGGCCGGCGGGCGTCCGCCGGATCCGTCGGACGACGGCTCGCTCGAACGGGTGAGGCGGCGTACGGCGATTCACCGGACGGTGCCCGGATGAGTGGATGGCGCGCGGACGGGCACGGCGCGTGTCCGCCGTGTGACACGCTGAATCGGTGTACCGGTTGAGTGTGTCCTGCGGGGGCTTCCGCGATGAGCGTTGACGGTCGGGAAGAGCCGCAGGGTGGCGGCGAAGTCGATGCGGGCGGCGTGCCCGCGCGGCAGGTGCCGGCGCAGCGCGAACGGGGCGGGCGGCACGCCGCCGTAGCCGGCGGGGAGCCGCCCCCGTCCGACGGGGACCTGATCGCCCGCATGCGCGGGGGCGACGACGGTGCGTACGAGGAGCTGTTCCGCCGCCACGCCGGGGCCGTACGGCGCTATGCCCGTTCGTGCTGCCGCGACGGGCACACGGCCGACGACCTGACGGCCGAGGTGTTCGCGCGCACCCTCCAGGCGGTTCGGGGCGGAGCGGGTCCGGACCAGTCCGTGCGCGCCTATCTCATGACCACCGTGCGGCGGGTCGCTGCGGCCTGGGCGAAGACCACCAGGCGCGAGCATCTGGTCGAGGACTTCGCGCTGTTCGCGGAGCAAGCCTCCGGGGCCGGCGACGGCGGGGGCGGGCTGGCCGGGGACGACACCCTGGAACTCGGCGCCGACGTGCGGGCGATGCACGAGGCCGAGCAGTCGCTCGCCATGCAGGCCTTCCGGAGCCTGCCCGAGCGGTGGCAGGCCGTGCTGTGGCACACCACCGTCGAGGAGGCGTCACCGAGCTCGATCGCGCCCCTCTTCGGACTCAGCGCCAATGCGACCGCGGTCCTGGCCGGTCGGGCCCGGGAAGGGCTCAAACAGGCCTATCTCCAGGCCCATGTGAGCACCGCGCTGAGCTCGGGCGGGGAGTGCGCCCGGTACGCCTACCGGCTCGGGGCGTACGCGCGCGGCGGTCTGCGGATGCGGGCCGAGCGGGGGCTGCGCAAGCACCTGGAGGAGTGCGCCCGGTGCCGGGTCGCCGCCGGGGAGCTCAAGGACGTCAACGCGGGCATTCCCGCGCTGCTGCCGGTCGCCGTCATCGGGTGGTTCGCCGCCGGGTACGCGGCCAAGGCGGCCGGAGTCGTGGCCGGCGGGGCCGTCGCCGCGGGCGGTGCCGGGGCCGTGGCGGCCGCCGCGGGGGGATCGACCGCCGGGGTGGCGGGGGCGGGCGCCGCCGGGAGCGTGGCCGGGGGTGCCTCGGCCGGTGGGGCTGGTGGGGCCGCTGGAACAGGTGGCGCGGGTGGGGCTCTGGCTTCGGAGGGGCTGGGACTGCCGGCCAAGGCGGCCATCGCCGCCGGAGTCGTGGTCGCCGCCGCGGCCGGAGTGGTGTTCGCGCTGGCCGGTGACGACACCGAGCCGCCCGCGCGTGCGGAGCCCGCGCCGAGTGTTGCGGCCCCGGTCGCGCCGGCGGCGAAGCCCTCCGCCGCGCCCGCGCAGGAGCCGGCCCCCACGCGGGCGCAGCCGCCGACGGCGCGGGGATCCGTACCGTCTCCGCGGGTGACGCCGCCTCCGGCTCCCGGTGCTCCGGCCGCCCCGGCGCCTTCCCCCGGCCGGGAGCGCCCGTCGGCGAGTCCCGGCCGCGGCCAGAGCCCGAATCCCGGCCCGAGCCCGAGCCCGAGCGCGAAGGTGACGCCGCCTGCGCCGGCCGCGCAGGCGTTCCGGGTCGCCGGGCTGGGCCACTCCGCGTACGGGGGCCACGACGGTCCCGAGATCGAGACCTGGCAGAGCAGCTGGGTGTGGCAGCGCTGGGGAGTGACGATCGGCGGGCAGCGCTTCGCCCACGGAATCACGGTCGACTCCCGGTCGTCCGTGCGGATCGCGCTCAACCGGCAGTGCACGGACTTCACGGCGCGGGCCGGCGTGGACGGGCTGTCGCTGTACACGGTCGGCAGGGTCCGGTTCTCCGTGTACGGGGACGGGGAGCGGCTGTGGCGGTCCCCGGCGCTCGGGCGGGAGGATCCGGCGGCGCGCGTGTCCGTGCCGCTGTCCGGGCACAAGGTGGTGCGGCTCGTCGTGGAGCGGGTGGGAAGCGGGCAGTTGCCGGTGCTGGCGAGTTGGGCCGACGCGGTGATCGGCTGTCGCTGAGCCGCCGACGCCGGCCCTGCGGGTGCGCGGCGCTCCCGGGTCTCGGAGGTGGCCGCCGTGGCGGCTGAGGCGGGCGGTGCGGGCGGTGCGGGCGGTGCGGGCGGGGTCAGGAGAGGGCCGGGCGGCGGAGGGGGACGCCCTTGGGGACCGCTCGGCGGCGGGGGGTGGAGGTGCCCGTCCAGCAGGTTCCGCGTCGGGCGAGGAGGCGGCCCAGCCACAGTTCCATCGAGACGAGTTCGGCCAGGCCGTCCAGCGGGACGGGGCGGCCGTCCGCCGCGTCGAGCAGGGCCTGGCGCACGACCCGGGCCTCGATCAGGCCCGCGTCCGCGAGGAGGGGGGACGCGAACAGGGACAGGAGCGCGGGGAGGGCGGCGCGCAGGCCGAGGCGGGTCGCGGATTCGTTCGGGGCGTGGGTGGTGGCGCCCCACCCGGGCGGGAGTTCGCGGACCCCGGCCGAGGACAGGACGCTGCGCAGGATCGCCGCCCGCGCCCCGGGCTGGACGCGCAGGGATTCGGGGAGGGCGCGGGCGGCCCGTACGACCTGGTTGTCCAGGAAGGGCGCGTGCAGACGCTGGCTGCGGACCTCCACGGCCTGTTCGAAGACCCGGTGGTCGGCGGCGTGGCGGGCCAGGGCCGCGCGCGCCCGGGCTTCCCCGGGCCGCAGGGAGAGGGGCGGGCGGCCCGCGGCGGCGCTCAGGCGGATCGATACCTCTGCCAGGGCCTCGCCCGTCAGCCAGGCGGCCGCCGGGCCGGGCCGGGACCAGGTCAGGGCCGCGAGCGAGGCGTCCACCGGGGAGACGGGGCCGGTGCCCGCGCCACCGTCGCGCAGCCGGGCGGCGGCCGCTTCCATACCGGCGCGGTACGGCGTACGGGCCAGGCGGCGGGCGGCCGAGTAGACGGTGAGCGGGACGGTGAACGGTACGAGGAGGGAGTCGCCGGGGGACGAGCGGGCCAGGGCCGCGACCGGGCGCAGCAGGTGGCGCCTGCGGCGGTCCATCAGGAGGTCGGCGAGCCGGGCGGGGTGGGCGTCGAGGACCTGGCGGGCTCCGTGGCCGGTGAAGTGGTCCGCCGATCCGGCGGCCAGGCGGCGGCGCTCGCGGGCCGCGAAGACGAGGGAGGGGCCGGGCTCGTCGGTGAGCGGTCCGTCGAGGTCCGCGTACGGGAGGGCTTCCTCGGCGGCGGCCACGACCACGTGGTGCAGGCGGGGGTTGGCGGCGATGGCGTGGGCGCGTTCCAGTTCGGGTCCGCGGCCCTGGGGAGTGGCCAGGTCGTTGAAGGTGACGGCGAGGAGGCGCTCGCCGGTACGGCTGAGGACCGTGCCGGGCGCCCCGGGGAGGCCGGCCGCCAGCAGCGCGAGGGTGGCGGAGGCGCTGCCGCCGGAGAGGTCGGCGCCGACTCCCGGGACGGGTGCGGGGGCGCCGCGGGCCGCGCGCCGGTCGGCGGGTCCCATTCCGGGCACCGGCCCGGGATCGTGGGGCAGGGTGTCGGGAGCATGACGGGGAGCCGTGAGCCGGGCGCGCACCGCGTCGACCAGAGCTTCCCGTACGCCCTCCACCGCGCGCTCGGCGTCGGACTCGGGCGCGGCCACCGCGAGGGAGGCCACCTGTTCGTAGCCGGTGATCTCCCGCGAGCCCTCTCGCAGGATCAGCGCGTGCCCGGGCGGGATGCGGCGAACGCCGACGTACGGTGTGCCGTCGCCCAGCGCCTCCGGGCTGTCGGGGCAGGCCAGCAGGGCGGCGAGGTGGCCGATGTCGAGCTGCGCCTCGATCAGGTCGGCCAGCGGGAGGGCGGCGGTGGCGTACGCGGTCCCGCTCGCCCAGGGCGTGTAGAAGACGGGGCGGGCGCCCGCGAGGTCGCCGACGACGGTGATGCGGCGGCCGGCCTGGATGACGGCGGTGTAGCTGCCGGGCCACTCGGTGAGGTGGCGCAGGGCGCCGCCGCGGGCGGCGGAGAGGCCCCGGTGCAGTTCCGCGTCGGTGGCGCCGCAGCAGCCGAGGACGGCGAGCCGGATGAAGGGGTCGGCGGGGTCGGCGGTGACCGTGCGGATCTCGTCCGGGCGCCAGTCGCCGACGGCCCAGAGGGGGTCGGGGTCTCCCCACAGGAGCTGCGCGCCGACGGGGACGACGGTGCGGTCGGCCTCGGCGGCCCCGGGCTCGTCGGGGCGGTCGGCGTCGGCGAGGCCGCCGCGCAGGGGGCCGTCGCCCCAGGCGTCGGGGCCGGAGCCGTAGGCGGGTGCCGATCCGTGGGCGGGGCCCTGACCGGAGCCGTATCCCCCCTGGCCGGAGCCGTGCGCGGCGGCGTGTCCCGCGACGCGTCCGGCCGTGCCGAAGCTCGCGGCGATACTGCTCCACCCCACCAACCAGCGCACCGCCGCCTCCCCAGCCCGTGGGCATCCGACCGGGGTGCGGACGGCGCGGACGGCGCACGTGGGCGCGGCCGGCGGGACCCCGGGTGGCTCGGGGACCATGCTGCCACGAGACAGGCGTGTGGGAGGAGGGAAGGGGGGCGCACATGCAAACGAACACGCCCCGTCCACACGGTATTTGGCGTTCCGCTCCCCCTGCCCCATAGGTCTGTTTAGGCCATTCTTCGACCGTACTGCGGGCCTCTCCGGCCTCCTGCGCACGCCGACGGCGCCCCCGTGCGGGGCGCGGTCCGGAGGGCGGGTTCCACCCCCCGAACCGTTCCGCCACCCGCGGGGATTGAGGCAGCGGCGTCCCCCGGCCCGCCGGATCCACGCAGCGGGCCGACCCACGCACCGTCATCGAATCGCCGGGCCCTCGGTGCGGGCAGAGCGCACGGCCGGGCGCACGGCCACACGGGCGGAGCACGCGCCGACACGTGCGCCCCGGGCACGGACCCCTCCCCCACTGTGCATACGGACAACAATCCCGCCATACGGAACTCGGGGCCTTAACGCTTGGGAGGCGGGGAACTACGCTGGGTTTACGAAATGCCGGGCGCCTATGCCTCGGCGGCGTATGCGTTCCGCGTGTGACGAGGGGTGGCGCATGTCCAGGGAGCTCCGCGAGCCCAATGAGAAGCTCGGCGCCGTCCTCGCCCTCGCGGGCATCAGCAACGCCGGGCTGGCCCGGCGGGTCAACGACCTCGGCGCGCAGCGCGGGCTGACGCTTCGGTACGACAAGACGTCGGTGGCCCGGTGGGTGTCGAAGGGGATGGTGCCGCAGGGCGCCGCCCCGCACCTGATCGCGGCCGCCATCGGCGCGAAGCTCGGCCGGCCCGTACCGCTGCACGAGATCGGCCTCGCCGACGCGGATCCGGCGCCCGAGGTGGGGCTGGCGTTCCCGCGCGACGTGGGAGCGGCCGTGCGCTCGGCGACCGACCTCTACCGGCTCGACCTCGCCGGCCGGCGCGGCGGTGGCGGGATCTGGCAGTCGCTCGCCGGTTCCTTCTCGGTCTCGGCGTACGCGACACCGGCCTCGCGCTGGCTGATATCTCCCGCGGACGGCTCCGTGGCGCGCGAGCCGGGCCGGCCCCAGGGCCAGGTCGGCGTGCCGGGGCCGGGGCCGGGGCAGCCGCGGGCACGGACACAGGCTCAGGCCCCCGGGCAGGCACCGGGATCGGCACCGGGATCGAGCTCGGCACCGGGATCGGGCAGCGTGCAGGGACAGCGTCGGGGAGCGCCGTCCCACGCGACCGTGGCATCGCGCGAACCGGTGCCGGGTGCGGCCCCGCCGGAAGGCCTTCCGGCGCCGCCGGGCGCCCTCGTGGGGGGTGTGCCCGCCCAGCCTTCGGGCGAAACGCGCGCCGCGCCCGCGCCGGCGGCCGCGCTCTCCTCGCCCGAGCCCGCGGCCTGCGCGCCCGCACCCTCCCCGCCCGCCGCACCCTCCGCTCCGGCCGCCGCCGAGGCCGGTCCGCAGCGCGTGGGCCACAGCGACGTGGCGAAGCTGCGCGAGGCGGCCGAGGACGCCCGCCGCTGGGACTCCAAGTACGGCGGCGGGGACTGGCGTTCTTCCATGGTCCCCGAGTGCCTGCGGGTGGACGCGGCGCCCCTCCTGCTCGGCTCGTACACCGACGAGGTCGGCCGGGCGCTCTTCGGCGCGACCGCCGAACTGACCCGGCTGGCCGGCTGGATGGCCTTCGACACCGGCCAGCAGGAAGCCGCCCAGCGCTACTACATCCAGGCGCTGCGCCTGGCCCGCGCCGCGGCCGACGTACCGCTCGGCGGGTACGTACTGGCGTCGATGTCGCTGCAGGCCACCTACCGGGACTTCCCGGACGAGGGCGTGGACCTGGCGCAGGCCGCCGTGGAGCGCAACCGGGGCCTGGCCACCGCGCGCACCATGAGCTTCTTCCGCCTGGTCGAGGCGCGGGCGCACGCGAAGGCGGGCGATTCGACGGCCGCCGGGTCCGCGCTGCGGGCCGCCGAGGGCTGGCTGGAGCGGGCCCGGGAGGGCGACGGGGACCCGACCTGGCTCGGCTTCTACTCCTACGACCGCTTCGCGGCGGACGCGGCCGAGTGCTACCGCGACCTCAAACTCCCCCGGCAGGTGAGGCGCTTCACCGAGCAGGCGCTTTCGCGGCCGACGGAGGAGTACGTACGCTCGCACGGGCTGCGGCTCGTCGTGAGCGCGGTGGCCGAGCTGGAGTCGGGGAACCTCGACGCGGCGTGCGCCGCCGGCACACGGGCGGTGGAGGTGGCGGGCCGGATCTCCTCGGCACGGACGAACGAGTACGTACGGGACCTGCTGCACCGGCTGGAACCGTACGGGAACGAACCGCGCGTCGCCGAACTGCGCGAGCGGGCCAGGCCTCTGCTGGTGACCCCGGCATAGGCCCGCGTGGCCTCGTTGTCGGTGGCGGGGTGCACTATGCAGGGGTGGGAGGTGTCAGCGTGGGGGGCTTGGGCAGCATGGGCAGAGTGGACTGCGACGTGCTGGTGATCGGCGGCGGAATCGTCGGCCTGTCGACGGCGCACGCCCTCGCCAGGCTCGCTCCGGGGACCCGCGTGGTCGTCCTGGAGAAGGAGGACGGCCCCGCCCGGCACCAGACGGGGCGCAACAGCGGTGTCATCCACAGCGGCATCTACTACAGGCCCGGCTCCCTCAAGGCGCGCTTCGCGGTGCGCGGAGCTGCCGAGATGGTCAAGTTCTGCGCGGAGCACGGCATCGCGCACGAGGTGACCGGCAAACTCATCGTCGCCACCGAGCGGGACGAACTGCCCCGCCTGCACGCGCTCGTGCAGCGGGGCCGGGAGAACGGCATCCCCGTGCGCGAACTGGGGCCGACGCAGATCGCCGAGTACGAGCCGCAGGTGCGCGGGCTCGCCGCGATCCACGTGGGGACCACCGGGATCGTGGACTACGGGCGGGTCGCGGAGCAGCTGGCGGAATCCTCGGGCGCGGAGATCGTCTACGGCGGGGCGGTCGACCTGATCTCGAGGCGCGCGTCGGGGGTCGCGGTGCGGACCAGCGCCGGCCTGGTGGTGCGCGCGCGGGTCCTGGTGAACTGCGCGGGGCTGCAGTGCGACCGGATGGCGCGGCTGGCCGGGGACGACCCGGGGATGCGCATCGTGCCGTTCCGGGGCGAGTACTACGACCTGACCCGGCCCGAGCTCGTGCGCGGGCTGGTCTATCCGGTGCCGGATCCGGCGTTCCCCTTCCTCGGGGTCCATCTCACGCGGGGCATCGGGGGCGGGGTCCACGTCGGGCCGAACGCGGTGCCGGCGCTGGCGCGCGAGGGGTACGGGTGGAGCACGGTCCGGCCGCGGGACCTCGCGGACGAGCTGGCCTGGCCGGGATCCTGGCGGATGGCCGCGCGGCACTGGCGGTACGGGGCGGGCGAGGTGCGGCGTTCGGCGTCGAAGGCGGCGTTCGTCGAGGCCGTGCGGCGCCTGCTGCCGGCGGTCACCGCCGCGGATCTGGCGCCCGCGGCGGCCGGGGTCCGGGCGCAGGCGGTGCTGCGGGACGGGACGCTGGTGGACGACTTCCTGATCCGGGAGGCGCCGAGGACGGTGCACGTCCTGAACGCGCCGTCGCCCGCGGCCACCGCCTCGCTGCCGATCGGCCGGGAGATCGCCTCCCGGGCGCTCAGCGCGCTTCGCGCCGCGTAGTTCCGGGGCGGCCCTTCGTCCGGGCGGCGCCCTACGTCGGCGGGGCCGGATCTCGCGGCCCCCGCGTAGAATCGGCGGCATTGTGTCTGAGTCCCGCATCCCCCCGAGTCCCGCCCCCGAGCCGACGCCGGAGGCATCCACCTACGCTCCCCCGAAGTGGCGGACCGAGCCCCGGTTTCCCGACGGGCCCGCTCCCGACCCGGCGGGCTCGCACCACGAGCGGCGGATCCGGAGCTTCCAGCCCCGGCGCAGCCGGGTCACCACCGGGCAGGGCGAAGCCCTCAAGCGGCTCTGGGGGACCTGGGGCCTCGACATCGACGGACACCACGTCATCGACCTGAAGCGGATGTTCGACGGGCTTCCCGTCGTGCTGGAGATCGGCTTCGGCATGGGCGAGGCCACCGCGCAGATGGCCGCCGCCGACCCGGGGACCGGGATCCTCGCCGCCGACGTGCACACCCCCGGGCAGGGCAACCTGCTCGCCCTCGCGGAGCGCGGCGGTCTCACCAACGTCCGTGTCGCCAACGGGGACGCCATCATCCTGCTCCGCGAGATGCTGCCCCCGGACTCCCTGGCCGGCCTCCGCGTGTACTTCCCCGACCCCTGGCCCAAGGCCCGCCACCACAAGCGCCGGCTGATCCAGCCCGAGTTCCTCGCGCTGGCGGCCACCCGCCTGGCGCCCGGGGCGATCCTGCACTGCGCGACCGACTGGGAGCCGTACGCCGAGCAGATGCTCGACGTGCTCACCGCGCAGCCGGAGTTCGAGAACACGCAGGCCGACGGCGGCTACGCGCCCCGGCCGGACTTCCGCCCCCTCACCCGCTTCGAGGGCCAGGGCCTCGACAAGGGGCACGTCGTACACGATCTCCTCTTCCGCCGCACGGGTAACGCGGAGAACTGACAACGTCACTGCGTGTGCCGGGGCCGCTCGGTAGAGTCATGACGTGTCCCGAGCGACCCGACCGCCCCGACCACCCCGCGACCTCCCCGCCCGTCCCCTGCGCCCCGTACGCCGGCTCCCGCACGTGCTCCGGCTCCCGCACGTGCTCCGGCTGCCGCACGTGCTCCGGCTGCCGCACGTGCTCCGGCTGCCGCACGTGCTCCGAACGTCCCGAGTGCGTACGTACGCGCTCGTCGCGCTGCTCGCCGCCTCGGGAGTCGCGATCCTGGAGCTCGTGCGGGAACAGACGGGTACGCCCGGCTTCTTCGTCGGTATCGGCCTGGCCCTGCTCCCCGTGGCGCCGCTCATGGCGGCGTTCCGCTGGCTGGGCCGGACCTCGCCGCAGCCGTGGGCGCAGCTGCTGTTCTGCTTCGGCTGGGGTGCCTGCACCGCGGCGCTGATCGCCATACTGGCCAACAGTTTCGCCACCCAGTGGATAGCCGCGGCCACCGCCGATCCCTCCGACGCCGATCAGCTCGGCTCGGTGGCCATCGCGCCGGTGGTCGAGGAGAGCGCCAAGGCGGCAGCGCTGCTGCTCGTGTTCCTGTTCCGCAGACGGCAGTTCACCGGGCCCGCCGACGGGTTCGTGGTGGCCGGCTTCACCGCCGTCGGCTTCGCCTTCACCGAGAACATCCTCTATCTCGGCAACGCCTTCGACGAGGACGCCGCCAGCGGCACCGGTGTGCTGGACTCGGTGACGGCGGCGACGTTCTTCGTCCGGATCGTCATGTCCCCGTTCGCACACCCGCTGTTCACGGTGTTCACGGGCCTCGGGTTCGGCGCCGCGGCGCTCGCCGCCGGCCGCACGCGCCGGATCGGCCTGCCGCTGCTGGGCCTGGTCCCGGCGATGGGCCTGCACGCGCTGTGGAACAGCTCGTCGGACCTCGGGGAGTCCGGTTTCTACGTGGTCTACGGCTGTGTGATGGTCCCGGTGTTCGGGCTGCTGGTGTGGCTGGCCGTGTGGATACGCCGCCGTCGGCTGAGGGCCGTCGCCGGGGAGCTCGCGGTGTACGCGGCCGCCGGCTGGCTGGGCCCGGCCGAGGTTCCCGCGCTGGCGTCGATGCCGGCGCGGTCGCTGGCCCGCACGCTGGCCCGCAGGACGGGGGGCCGTCCGGCGGCCCGCGCGGTCGCGCTGTACGAGGCGGACGCGGTGACCCTCGCCCTCCTGCGCCGCCGGGCGCGCGGCGGCGGTCCGGCCCACGAGCCGGATTTCGCGGGCCGGGAGCGGGAGTTGCTGCACCGCCTGTGGCTGCGCCGTGCGACGGCGGGTCCGGTGCTGTCCCGGGCGGCGGTACTGGAGGACCTGCTGCCGCCCTCCTTCGATCCGATCCGCCCCGCGCTGGCCGGTGTGCCTGCTCCGCGCGATCCGCGCGATCCGCTCCGTGCTAGACGTTCAGCCCCCTGGCCGTCAGCCACGCCAGCGGGTCCACCGTAGAGCCGCCCACGCGCACTTCGAGGTGGAGGTGCGGACCGGTGACGTTGCCGGTCGCGCCGACCCGGCCGATGGTGTCGCCCGCCGCGACCGAGCCGCCGGTGACCGACATCGAGGACAGGTGGCAGTACCAGATCTCCGTGCCGTCGGGGAGTTCCAGCACGATCCTGTAGCCGTACGCGCCGGACCAGCCGGCCGAGGTGATCTTGCCGCCGCCGACGGCCTTGACCGGGGTGCCGGTCGGGGCCGCGAAGTCGAGGCCGGTGTGGTGCCCGGAGGACCACATGGAGCCGGAGTCGCCGTAGTGCGAGGTGAGGGTGTAGGCGGAGGTGGGGAGGGCGTAGCTCCCGGCGGACTTGGCGACGCGCTCCTGCTCGGCCTTGGCCTCGGCCGCCGCCTTGGCCTCCTCGGCTTCGCGCGCCTCCTTGGCGACCTGTTCGGCAGCCGCCGCCTCGGCCGCCTTGCGCGCGGTCTCCTGGGCCTCGCGGGCCTCCTTGGCCGCGGCCTCCTGCGCGGCCCGCTCGGTCTCGGCCCGCTCCTGCGCCGCGGCCGCCTCGTGCTGGGAATCCGCCTGCTGGAGGATCCGGCTGCGCAGGAGCTCGCCGGCGTCGGCGCTCCGGTCGGCCTGCCGCGGGACGATCCCGGTCCGGGTCCCCTCGGCGCGCACCCCGACGGCGTCCGTACCGCTGCCGGCGGTGTCGGCTGCGTCGTCCTCGCCGCCCAGGACGCCCGACAGGGAGGGCAGGGAGATGGCGACCTGGGGCCGGTCCTGCGCGGTGGCGATGCCGCCCGCGCCGACCGCCGCGATGACGCCGACCCCGAGCACCGTGGAGGAGCGGGCGAGTCCCCCGCGCTGCTTCAGCACACGGTGCTTGCCGCGCAGCGGCCGGACCGAGTCCTCCGTCGGGTTCCACTCGCCCCAGGCGCCGGCGGTGGGCTGCTCCTGGACGTCGGTGCCTTCAGGGGCAGGCGAGTTGGAGGCCACCTGGGCACACTCCTCATGGACGTGCACACGCACGGCGCCGTCTCTTGCGACGGCTGGGACGACCGCGCTGCGTTATCGAACGGTAATAGAAGAAGGGGAGTGATTCCAAGCAGTTGCGATTGATCGTTAACGACAATCAGCCACGCGCCGCATGGCCCTGGCCAGTACTTTTATCAGCAATCAGGGATCAATTCGGGCAAAAAACGAGCTACTCCCCCACACCTCGCGCCACATCTTTACTTTGACGCTCCGTCAAGAACCTTGCCGAACGCGCTCCTTCGGTCACGCTCAGTCGCTTTTCGATACCACCGGAACCGTCCGCCGCCGGTCGGGCTGCCGCTCACCCGGCCGCTCCACCGCCAGCAGCGCCATGTCGTCCGTGGCCCCGCCGCCCGTGTGCCGGCGGACATCGCTGCCGAGCGCGCTCAAGAGCGCGTCGGGCCCGGGGAAGACCCGTCCGAGCAGCCGGGCCGCCGGATCGTAGAAGGCGCCGGAAGCGTCCCGGGCCTCCGTCAGCCCGTCCGTGTACAGGAGCAGCGTGGCCCCCGCCGGAAACCGCCACTCCTGCGCCCGGTCGGGCCAGCGGCCCAGGTCCCCCATGCCCAGCGGCAGCGCCGGCTCCGCCGGGACCAGCACCTCGATCCCCCCGTCCGCGAACAGCAGCAGCGGCTCGGGGTGACCCCGGTTGACGAGCCGCAGCAGGCCCGCGCCCGGCGGGATCTCCCCGAGCACGCACGTGGTGAACCCCTCCACCGCGTCCAGGCTGTCGCGCCGGTTGCCCTCGCGGGCCAGCGCCCGCTCCAGCCGCTGCGCCACCGCCTCCAGCGACGGCTCGCTCTCCGCCGCCTCCCGGAACGCCCCGAGCACCACGGCGACGGCCTCGACCGCCCCCAGCCCCTTCCCCCGTACGTCGCCCACCGCCAGCCGCACCCCGTACGGGGTGTCCTGGACGGCGTACAGGTCCCCGCCGATGAAGGCGTCCGCCACCGCGGCCTCGTACGAAGCGGCGACGCGCAGGCCCCCGATCCGTTCGGCGGGCGTCGGCAGTACGGCGCGCTGCGCCGCCTCGGCGATCTCGCGCGCCGAGGCGAGCTGCTCCGTACCGCGCCGCACGACCAGGTTGATCAGGACGGCCAGCCCGGAGACGGTCAGGACGGTGGCCAGCTCGGTCAGGGCCTCCACCTTCCAGGTGGTGCCGTTGTAGAGGTGCAGCACGATCACGGCGAGCGTGGCCGCGAGGCCGGTCAGGACGGTGGCCCCGAGCGTGAAGAGGGGAGCGGCGATCAGCGGGGCGGCGGAGAAGAAGGGGGAGCCGGTGAAGCTGGGCGGGGTGAGGACGTCGAAGAGGAAGCCCAGGACGATCAGGGCGGCCGGGAGCATCTTGACGAGCCGACGGACCACGGCGCTGCCGGCGACCGCGCCGAACGCGCGCTCGCCCCTGCCCTGCCGGCCCAGCCACGCCACACTGCTCTCCTGCCGTGCGGTCCCTCGCATCGGATGGCGGGGCCGCCACCACCTCGCCCCCAAGGCTCGCCTCAGGAGGGCCGGTTCGGCGACCCGGGCAGGACCGTTCGGGTGAGGCGGGACGCGGCAGGGAACGACGAAGGCCCGGTTCCCCAAGGGAACCGGGCCTTCGTACTGAGTAGCGGGGGCAGGATTTGAACCTACGACCTCTGGGTTATGAGCCCAGCGAGCTACCGAGCTGCTCCACCCCGCGTCGGTAAACACAACTCTACGCCATCCGGGGGGAGACCTGCGCCAATTGATGTCCACACCACCCCGGAAGCGGACATCGTCGCAGGTCAGTGGCGCGCAACCCGGCTGGAGGAGGCCAACTGGGCGCTGTCGGGCCGGATCTGGCGCCCCACCGGGCGTGCCTCCCGGGCCCCGCCGGAGCCGCCCCCCGGCCTCCCGGAACGGCACAGTGCCCCGTCCGGCGGACCGGACGGGGCACTGGGAGCAGTAGGCCATGTCGGACTCGAACCGACAACCAACGGATTAAAAGTCCGCTGCTCTGCCAATTGAGCTAATGGCCCTCGACGTGCTCACCCCAGAGCATAGCCGCAGACCGCCGGAGCGCCGATCGCATATCGGCTCTCCGGGCCCGGGATGTCGGTGCGGGCCGCGCACCGGTCCGGACACGAACAGGGCCCCTACGACGCGGTGTCGTAGGGGCCCTGCCGTGGACCGGTCGGCTCAGAGCCTCGGATCAGCCGTTGCGCTTCCAGCGCGGCTTGTCGTCACGACGGCCGCCGAAGGAGGAACCGGTCGAGCCGGAGCCCGACGGACGGTGGTCGCCACCGGAGCGGAAGCCACCACGGTCGCCACCGCGGTCGTCACGGTTGTAGGTGCCGGACGGACGGTCGTCACGGTTGTAGGTGCCGGACGGACGGTCGTCGCGACGGAAGCCACCACCGGACGGACGGTCACCACCGGAACGGAAGCCACCACCGGACGGACGGTCGCCACCCGAGCGGAAGCCACCACCGGACGGACGGTCACCACCGGAACGGAAGCCACCACCGGAGGGACGGTCACCACCGGAGCGGAAGCCACCACGGTCGCCACCGCGGTCATCGCGGTTGAAGCCGCCCGACGGACGGTCGTCGCGACGGAAGCCACCACCGGACGGACGGTCACCACCGGAACGGAAGCCACCACCGGAGGGACGGTCACCACCCGAGCGGAAGCCACCACCGGAGGGACGGTCACCGCCGGAGCGGAAGCCACCACGGTCGCCACCGCGGTCATCGCGGTTGAAGCCGCCCGACGGACGGTCGTCGCGACGGAAGCCACCACCGGACGGACG